>CATOOV010000164.1 GCA_951801955.1 uncultured Lachnospiraceae bacterium | reverse complement strand
GATTTTGACAACTTAATTATACCATTTGGAGCTGATGGTTACTATAAATTTGGAGTGATAAAGAGGTTTGCCATGCCTCGCAAAGCCGCATAAATACAGGATATGTAGAGTTTTGCTCATGGCTATTTGAAGATATAAGAGGAGGTGAATATCAACAGTAACAATATGAAGTGGTTTTCAGGATATTCCCTGATGAACAGGCTGTTTTCGCAGAAGAATGGAAATAAAACAAGTACATCTAACCAGATGGGTGCTGCTATTAGCGGAGGGGTAAAGCACAAGCACAGCAATTTATAGTATGATGAGAATGGTATTCCATGGATGTCAAAAGAGCAGACAGATGTATAACGGGAAGAAGCGACTGGAAAAAATTGTGTCTGTGTCAGATGAAGTAAAGGCAGAACTGGCAGAGGTGGTAAAACAGGATTTTATCAGTACCAATGGAAAGAGTATACCGGAAGGGACGAGGAGAAACGATGTCATCAATAACTATTTAAATACCCTTCCTTCAAATCAGCGCAGTTCCGCATCGTGGACATTGGACAGAATGGCAGGGGACTATGGCAATCGTTTAGAGTCATTGGTCAAATAGAACAATCCAAACTGGAAACCGGGGGACGCCTTTGGCACGAGCATTTTAGACCAGCTTGACGGGACGCTCGGCGGGGTGGATTTCAGGGCATAAAATTTGGAAATGGAGGATTTGGTATGTCAGTAAATATTGAAGGAAATGTAGGCCAGGCCAGTGTGGCAAGCGGCTGGTATCAGAATGGCAGGACAGTTAGCGCACAGGAAAAGGAAAAAGATGCACCGCAGCCGAAGGCGGACAATGCGGTGAAGGTTTCCATTTCGCAGGAGGGCATTGAGAGCTATCGGAAACAGACCCGTGAAAAAGGGATATCGGGCAGAGTTATTGCAAAAGGGAACAAGGAGAGCGTTATAAGGCAGGCAAAACAGGCGGCAAGCACACTGACTACAAACGCCTATGGCGGTGAACTGGTCGGAGAATTGGAAAAGCTGAAAGGGCAGAGGACAGGCAGCGCATACGGTATTGCAGACCAGATGGAGGATTCCGTCAGGGCGTATAGCAACCTTTATGATGAAATTGTGCAGGGCTACCAGAACGGCACAAGGGAGCGTTATGTGGAGGATGAAAATTCAGAGACGGGTTTCCGCAAAATGACAATGGAAGAAGAATTAAGCGGGCTTGACCGGGCATTCCAGAAGATGGCGGACAGAGCGGATGCCAAGGAAATAATAGAGGGCGAGTTTAAGAGGCTCAGAACTGAAGGAGGGAAAGGGCTTTCCCCGAATGACTTTAAAAAGCCGCAGGGGACAGATGGGGATGCCCCAGAAACTTCTTGTTTAATGTGCAACAATAGTTATATAACATAACACCACTTTACAACTTTTATAAATGATAGCCATTTTGCTGGACAAGGCATTTCAAGACTTTCATAAGAACCGATGATTTTATCATACTTTTGCTCTTTTTCACCAAAGTGGCAAAAAATAGTTCCT
>CATOOV010000163.1 GCA_951801955.1 uncultured Lachnospiraceae bacterium | reverse complement strand
ATTCTTTCGCCTCTATAAAATCGGGGATGACTGGTTTCCCTTTTCCCTCGAATTTCACATTATAAAACTTGTCTGTTTTTTCATCGTAAAGCAATGCATAGTCAAAATTACAGATTGGCAGATCCTGTTCTTCTGCCGCCAGTCCCTACTGCAAACAGCAGAAGAATGTCATCCCAAGTGCGGAATCCCGGATAGCCTAAATGATAAAGGGAGAACATTACCCCGGAAACCAGAATTGCCAGTACCCACCCAAATTTCCGTTCAATCCTGCTCTGTACAAATCCCCGGAATAAAAATTCCTCAAAAAACGTGGTCATGATCAACGGTATAATGCCCACAGGCAGCAAGCGCCATGGGATCTGCTCACCGGCAGCCAACTTCGGGATAAGCTGCCCTCCAACGGAAAATACCACAAAGGCAGCCAAAACAACCCATTGCCGTATGCCCGGCTTTTTGAAACCGACTTCTGCCAACATGCTGTCGGAAACTGATACTCCATTTTCCTTATACAAACAGTACAGCGGAATCAAAAGGCTGAATACCAACCCATACAGGAGATTATAAAAAATAAAATATAGTATGGGCGTTGGATTGAGATTCGCTGCCGTAATACAGATAATCAGCATGATTTCTATGCCGGCTGAAATCAGGAGCATTTTTTCTTTTCCGCTACTTGCCGCTTCCTTCAACCTAACCACCCCTGATAAAACGCAACCGCTCCAAAAATTGCGCCTACAGCCATCCCCGCCAATGTTACAACAATTATGATAGGATGCTCTTTCATCAGTTTCCCTAATTCTTTTAAAGCGTCCATTGAATTTCTCCTCCTTTGTCCCACAACGGGAATTTATCAATTACCTTTTCTGATTTAGACGGATATAGAAATCGTAGGCTCTGGAACATTCTTCATATGGAAGATTAGTTTCATTCATCAAATACGCAACGCCTTCCTCCTTTGTATTGAATTTAGATAAAAGAACTGTTGTTTCTGAAATTCTGGTTAAAGCATTAAGAAACTCATTATAAGTGATGTCGCCATCACTATCGTATAATCTGCTTGCCAATAGGTTTATCAGATATTCATTTGCTTCTTTTTTATCCTCATCATTCAGCTTTTTTCCTGCAAATAATTCATTTATTGAAATGTCCAATATTTTGCATAATGGTTTAAATAATGATGAATCCGGCAAACAATTACCATTTTCCCATTTTGAAATCGACTTATTTGTAATTCCCAGTTTTTCAGCCAATCCTTCTTGTGTAAGTTTTTTCGCCTTACGATTTTCAGCAATAAATCTTCCAATTTTCTCTTGGTTCATGGTGTCACTTCCTTTCATAAAGTATTATAAACACCAAACTGTTTATATAACACCTATCAAAGGTAGATATTAGTACAATTCCGATTTGTCTCTATGTCAACGCTTAACGCATTCCCTCCAAACTTCTATCTATTTCCGCTTCTGTTCCTGCAATAATACCTTATTGAGCATTCGTAGTTCGATTCGTATGAATTACAAACACAACTGCAAAGGAAATAATTTGTGCAGC
>CATOOV010000162.1 GCA_951801955.1 uncultured Lachnospiraceae bacterium | reverse complement strand
CCGCAGGTACAGACAGTGAGAAACTAAAATCACAGATAAAAGCCATTGAACAAAAACGCACAAACCTCATTGACCTTTATACATCTGGCGATATTACCAGAGATGAATTTTCAGCAGCAAGAGCAAAGTGCGAGAATGAGATTGCCGAACTGCAATTCATGATAGATAGCATAGATAAACAAAGGGAGATGATTGAAAAACTGCAAGAGCTTGTCGCTGAAATTACAGATGCGATGAATGGTGTGAATTGTGAGTAAAGTGAAATTTGGGAAAAGGAGCAAAGTAAAAAATCTGGTGTATGTAGATAGTCCTCATAGGATAAATATGGTAAAATCTTAGGAGAAACGAGGTAATGTAGTATGGAGAAGAAAGTTTATATCACAGAAGAAGAACGAGAAAAGTGCCAAAAGGTAGTTGATGCGTTTGCAGAATTGTACGATATGGCAGACATTGTGGTGGTCGATGTAGGCAGGTACGGATTTGTAATGCTGAAATACTATATGCCGCCGCATGGTTTTGAGGAAGATGAAACTTATACAAACAGCAGTGCATTGTTTGAGGGGTTATGGCAGGAATGGTTCAATACAAAGCTGTATCTTATGGCAAGAGAGAGGCAGTTAGATGATTTTTTTTATGATAAGTATTTAACAGTCTGCCAAAAGAAAAACAGTCAGCACTTATTGGGGAGAAAGTCAGTTTCGCACAAAAGTCGGGGGTAAGTCTGTAAAATATTCTGTACCATGGAAATAAAACGGTAGATAGGGAAGCCCTGTAATTAGCAGGGCTTTCCCTTATAGACAGAGAATTTTTTACTTTTAATCAAATGGAAGAATGGTTGATGGGGATTTCTCCGAAGCAGACGTTGTGGAATTACTGTATAACTGGATGTTTTATGGAATTGTGGAAAACTTTGTTTGCAGGATGTGGGAAAGCTGGTCTTTACTTTTCCATGTATTGTGAACAGAGTTCCATAGTGAAATAGCTGGTTATACACAATTCGATGATATAGTTTTTGTTGATTAAGAAGTTTGTATATATTGTGGTTGCAAATAATACTTGTTTTTAAAGCAATTTAGTATTGAGAGTTCTTATCTGATAGAATAAGATAAAAATATACAGTGTGGAAAAGTCACAGGGTATTTTATATTTCAGAAAATAATAATGCCGTTAGTCATAAAGAGAGGATTGATGTGTATGGAAAACGGAAGGACAAGGATTGCTGATATTGCTGAGGAATTAGGATTGAGCACTGCTACTGTATCGAATGTGATTCACGGAAAAACAAAGAAAATATCGGACGAAACAGTCAAGCGTGTGCAGGAGCTTTTGGAAAAGCGCCAGTATATTCCGAATATGGCAGGGATACTTTTGGCACAGAATGATTCTAAAATTATAGGAGTGGTTATCAATGACCATGAGAAATATGAGGGGCATACGTTGGAAGACCAATTTATTTCTGCATCGGTAAATGCGCTGGCAAAAGAGATGGAGAAGGCAGATAAATTCCTTATGCTCAAAGTAACCGGAAAATGGAGTGAAATCCCTAAGTTTGCTTCTATGTGGAACATGGAAGGCATGGTGTTGATTGGTTTCTGTGAAC
>CATOOV010000161.1 GCA_951801955.1 uncultured Lachnospiraceae bacterium | reverse complement strand
ATTTTCAGATATTCCTTTATATAAAAGAAAAAGACTATATAGCAAAACGGAACAGCACCGCTGTAAAACCCTTGTAGAATGGGCATTACAACGGTGCTTTATTCTGTCTGGCTGTCAAAGACGGGATAATAAGTCAAAAATTGAAGCATTGCAGTTATCTTAACATAGCTTTTAATGGGATGTCAAGTAGCAAGTTAAAAATCCAGCACTGTAAGGATTGCGGCGCAAAAATGCACATACGGATAGATTACAGGAATGGCGGCAAGCGGCACATTGCCTATTGCAGTGCGTACCACAAGGGAAAAGCCAGAAAACAGAAGTGCCATTCCCCGCACATCATGGACGCGGATTTACTCATGCAGACCGTTGCGGAGGTGCTGAAAAAAATCGCGGAATACTCCATCAGCAACAGGGCGGATTTTGAAGCCTTAGTGAAAAAGAGCCTTGACGTACAGCAGACCGACCGGACGAAGAAACAGCAGAAACGTGTCCCGCAAGGCACAGGCGGGGAAAACAGCCCCGCAGGGCGCAGGATATGGAGCGATAACAGATAGGACGGCGGGGATAGTCAATGCCTATTACCGCCGCCCTATTTTAGTTTTTTATCTGCATGATAGGCTGGAAGTTATGGTACAGAGTTATCATGGAAATATTAACCATATTCTGGATGAACTGATAAACGTTTCAATCCAGGCTTACTCCGCCAATACGCTCGTTGCGCAATAATCTTGTCCACAATATATGCATGAATTTTTTGAGGCCCATCCAAAAGGGACAAAATTTGTGTCAACATTTCTTCTGCCCCATCTATTGGGACACGCTCCAGTGCCCGACGGACTTTTGGCTCAAGTTCAAGGCACAAAGGAATGTCCCCTGCTAGTGCGGCAGTCATAAACTGATTCCACGCAGGCCAAAAGGGCGCAATTACACTGCTTATAAGAGGTATAGTCTTAGCTGTTTCTGGGTCTGCAAGTGCCCGATACTCTAAAATTCGTTCCAGTGCAGTTTCCGCTAAAGAAGTAATCTCTTGCAAGAAAATTTCTACGTTTCCTTTATATCCGACCCATGTCCCCTCTCTGGCTTCCCGTGTGCCACATACGGTAAACAAATATTCCCACTCGTTCCATAGATGTTGCATTCCTATATTCAGATAACTCCCTCGGTCGCACCAACTGCCTTGAAATTCCACAACTGTGAAGAACCAACCATTATCATCTATCCATATCCGGCTAGAACCTTTCTGGAACATCCCTTTGGGTTTCAGCACTGCCCGAACCGCTTGTTTGATGAGGGTATTGTAGTTTTCTTCCATATGCTTTTCCTTATTTCAAAATCATATCAAAGCCTAGCCTAAACTCCCATTAACTATATATTGTAAGGCTTTGTATAGTTTTTATCTCATTACAAAACATCTTCTCAACTCCAATTTATCAATTATAAAATATAACACATCTCATCACCAAAAACAATCCCTGTTTTATGTCCGTCCCTTGACCGTCTGCATTTTTGCCATTGCCATTTCGCCGCCAAAAACGGGGAACAGGATTTTACACAATCCTGCCCCGCTTCCAGCCGACTACCCGGTGTCCATTACATTGAAATGGATTTTTTGTAAAGCCTATTTTCTCCGGAAAGTGATTGTGATATAATATCTAAGGAAAGTATCAGATTCAGCGTAATAAAAAAGAGCAGATATATTCACTGCTCTGAATTTGATTCTTTCCTATTGTACCAGATTGCGATAAATTTTCTGATAATTTCTCTATAGAAT
>CATOOV010000160.1 GCA_951801955.1 uncultured Lachnospiraceae bacterium | reverse complement strand
TCCATCCGTTATATCGGAAAGATCAGCTCCAGCCAGATCCGTTACCAGAGGACACCATCTAAGGGAAGGGTTTCGGAAGCGACCCTCATGCATTATTTCCGGAAACATTTTTTCCGCCTTTTAGGGCAGGAGCCCGGATTACGCATAACGCAGATAATTCAGGAACTGCAGGAAGAGCCGGGGGAGCAGTGGGATTCCATGGTTTCTTAGTGCTACAAACTTTCAACTCACAAGTAAACATGAAATTGTAAGGATAAAATCCGTTTTGAGGAAGAATACCCTTCAATTCCTTTTCAGCGTCCGTGTTCATTCTTACAAGTTCATCAATCACCAGCGCGTTGGATGTGTTCAAAGAAGAAAATTGCACTTCTTTATCCAAAATGTCCTTCTTGCACTTCAGAGACATCTCATAACAGCTATTATAGCACTCCATCCCGCAAACAATCTGAATACATTTAAAATCATGTTTCCGTATAAAATAATCATTATAAGTATTCAACACCACACAATCATCCAGAAAGTTTTGTGTGTCCCTTTTAATTGGAATATTTCCCAATATCACAGTAAAAATACACGTTTGCGTACTTCCATACATAAAATAGCTATTGAGATAGCCCGCGCAAGTATTTTCAACAAAAATACTTTCTGTTCCGAACAACTCGGATAAAAACATTCCATACCTGTCAAAAAGTGAATCCGATTTAACCCTAGATGACCCCCAAAAGTAGTACCACATCAGGGAACCATCATCAGAGATATTTATTTTAGCCCGAGTTTTTTGCATATATCATCGAGACTTATAGATGACGGTATTTTTATCCCAACCTTGCTGTATACCTCTTTGGTTCCCTTATTGGGGGTTTCAACGCAGATTGTGCCATCGGCCTTTCTCAGGCACATTAGCGATGATGTTGTCCCGAGGAGCTTCGGCATGGATATTTCTTTTCCTTTAAGTGCCTTCAGCAGTTCGAGATATACTATGGTGCATATGGTGTCGGAAAGGAGCTTGCCCAGTACCGTCTGCAGGCTCCATTTGGAGAGCGGGAGCAGGCTGAGGAAGTCCTTCCCTGTTTTGAATACTGTCTCTATGCTTGTCCTGCCGAAATACTCGTCCAGCATCTGTGGCGGCTCCGCCCTGGTGTTCGACAGGAGCACGAAGTACCCGTATTTTACGGAATGCCAGTTTTTTTCAGCCATCGTGAGCCTTTGGTAGGCATCCTCGTCCTTCTCGCGGTCCTTTCTGCCTAACGTCAGGGCGTTGTCCTTGTCGACATAGACGTAGGCATACATGCGGAAGCCGAACAGCGTTATTTCCCGCACCGTGCCAAAATAGGTATGCGATTTCCTTATGAATTCGTATTTTGCGTTTGGGTACAGGTGCCTCGTTTCATTATATAGCTTCCTGTGTGGGTAGCCCTTCTTTGCAGGCATCCTTGCCACTATGGTCCTGGGCTTCCTGTCCCCTTCCGCGCCAGCTGGCTGGCAGGGATCGGCGTTGAACTCCCCGATGACGCTTTTTGTCACGTACCCGGCATCAAGCACCAGGGAGCCTATCCTGATGCCGAGGCTCTCCGCGACGTCCTCCATGACACCGGAAATGGTGCTCAGGTCAAGCACGTTGCCAGGGATGGTCTGGAACCATACTGAATATTCTTGTGCGATGAAATCGCACTTCCGGAAATCTGGAAATCAGATGACCGGAAGGCGGAAATCATCTAATGCGAGGTTACTCGCGCAATGCTTTATCTAAGCAATATACCTCACGCATTGA
>CATOOV010000159.1 GCA_951801955.1 uncultured Lachnospiraceae bacterium | reverse complement strand
TCCATGCAACGGCATTTTGGGTGGTTCTGATTCAATTTTCAATACATAAGCCGGAAAGTCCGTGGTGGTGCGCCCTTGATTCGTAACAGAATTTCTATGCGTTCTTCTTTTTTCTGTTGCGCTGTGCCACGGAACACCTGAACGCCTTAAACATTGCCGGGGACAATTCAGGAGAATCTTCATCAAATTGAATTTCCCGCTTTGCCGCTGCCCTGACTTCCTCCAACTGCTCCTGCGTAGGAGCCTGGCCATCCTTAATTGTAAAAGTTTTGGTCATAGTAAAGCCTCCTTTCACTTTCTGTTGCCAATCTTGCAGAGATTAACCGGATATTTTCCCCTCGCTCGGTAAATACAACAAACAATAAATCGCCAACCATACCGATTGCAATATAACGGTCTTCTTCCATACTATGCTCGAAATCATACATCTCTATGTAATATTCATCACGAAAAACGTATGAAGCCGTTTCAAAAGATATGCCGTGTTTTTGGCGGTTAATACGGTCTTTTTCCTCGTCCCATTCAAATTTTAGTTCCATAAATTTTTCCTCTCTCAAGTAAACAGGACACCGTTTGCAGAAATACGTCCTTTCTTTAGTAGTAGGATTTCCAACTTCCCGACAAATTGGAATTGCCTTTATTGTAAATCATCTTTAGAAATTGCTATTGAAGGATAATGAGAAAGTTCCGTCAAATCAACATTTAGTGGCACACTATAAACCATGTAATAATTATTAGGATTGACGGCAATCAATTCATTCATTTTCTGTTCTGCTAAGTCTTTATCATTTGTAGCATACACAACTGATACAACACCTACTTTATCATTTTCCGTCCCCTGTATATTTCCGCATAATATTAATTTTAATGGGGCGTTCCCATTCAAGCCTTGCTTAATATAGTCCTTATATTCCATAGTTGCCCTCCATCAATCCCGATTTTTCGCTCTGTTTATCTGCTCAATAAACTGGAATTTTCTAAGCGAAATTATCATCATGCCACGTTATGAATGTGGGCAACTTATGATACTTTTCAAAATATTCAAGGGCTTTCATCACTTGTTCTGCGGGTAACACACAAGATAAAGGGTATGGGTCAAGTTCACCATTTATTATAAAATTCATGGTTTCATCGTCTGTACCAGTATAGTTCGGATTTCTGGAGCTTAATCCTGCGTCACATTCCTCGTTATAATAATTGAGCCAACCCCAATCACCATTTATCAATCCACACATCGCCCGTTCATCATCATCTGTTTCTTCTGAATAAACCCAGATTTCTTTATACTGACCGTTTTCCCAAGTATCAATAACCATGATAGTTACTCCTCTCAAAAACCCGATTTTTTCATTCTATTTCTCTTTCCAGCAAACAGAAATTGATCGTGCGAAAAAACTACTTTAATTTGCAAACCAAAATTTCAATTTCTGTATCTTCAAATACATTCTTTATTTGGGTTGCAACATCTTCCCATTTCAAACGATCAAGCCCTGCGCCAATAGTCGGCATTGCAATTTTATAGATACTTTCTCGTTCACATATCTCTTTCATTTTTTGTAGTGCAGCTTTCATGGCTGCAAGGGTTGGTTTATGAAAATATCTCTCTTTTGTAATGAGATTCAATACTCTGCCTTCTAAAATACAATCGCCGCTGATTTTGCAATCCATAAAATGTTTTGCGTATTCGGGATATTTCCTCTGTAATATGTGTTTCATATCAAATCGCTTGTTAAATTCAACAACAATCCCTTTCCCCATGCCAAAATCCGCACTGATACAGTGTGCAAAATAATAATCTTCTGAAACCGAAAATAAGTCTTTTACTTCTTCCTTGTATTTCATACCTGCCCTTTCTGCATATTCAAATCCCGATT
>CATOOV010000158.1 GCA_951801955.1 uncultured Lachnospiraceae bacterium | reverse complement strand
TGTCATTTAGAGCCAAAATCAATCATCATTCATTAAAATACTGTCTTTGAAGGACAATTTATCAAGAGTAAGCCAATCAGATTTAGGATTGGCTTCATAAAACAACCAATTTCACGGATTCAGGTATAATCAAATATAAACAAGATGAAACAGGCATAAATGCGAAAATGAGGTATTTATTATGTTTATAGAAGAACGACAGAAAGATATTATTCGAAAAGTAAACCAAACAGGGCGAATCTTAGTATCAGAAATTCAGGAATGTTATCAGATTTCGGCGGATTGTGCAAGGCGGGATCTAAGGATGTTGGAAAGGAAAGGATTGTTGCAGAGAACACATGGCGGTGCCATTGCGGTTCATCAAAAAGAAATCTATCCCACGCCGACATTAATAATAAAATATAACAGCTAATGTTTCCCTTAAAAATCATCAAATCACAATCGGAATTTGAGGAAAAGAAAGAATGGAAGATAAAAAGATATTACTTGATAATATTGACAAAATTCATACAACTGAAATGGGAGTTGATAGAATTAGAAGAAACCTAAAAATAGATACAGTAGATGTTGTTGAGTATTGCAAAAATAAGGTGTTGGATAAAAATTGCAATATATACAAACAGGGTAAAAATTGGTATTGCGAAGTTGAAAATATCAAAATTACTATCAATTCATATAGTTATACAATTATAACAGCACATATTGTTAAGTAACTTCCAGTTTATCAAGCCACGCTCCCAACTAAATACCACCAGCACAAAACCGCTGCTACATGGAAACGTACACAACCATGCAACAGCGGTTTTCTTATTTTCGTTTCTTCCTCTGGCTGACATAGCTTTTGAAGAATTTCGATTTTTCAAGGATATGTACAAGCTACCGGAACTCCACATCAGACAGCTTGTTATAATTGATACCCAGCTGCTTGCAGTAAAGCGCAGCCTGCAAAATCCGGAGGTACGGGTCATCTTCCCCTGCGCTGGCTTACGCCAGCTACCCCTTTGTGGACTTGCGCCCGGAACTACCTTGCGTTGCAAACTATTTCCGTCCGACAAGTTTTCCGAAATCCAGCTATACTTTTTCAATAGGATAGCGTATAATGAAGCCAGTGAAAAATCGGAATCAATCAAGCTGAAGGGAGAAAGGATATGGAACTAAAACTCATTAGATTAGAGGAATTACATATAGATACATTAATTAAAATAATGGAGCGGGCTTTTGATGAAGATACAAGAATACATCTTGGTAAGGAAAAAGGCGGGCCAGATGGATATAACAATGGAGAGTTTTTAAGAAAATGGGGATTACATAACGATTCTTCTTCATATTGTATTTCTCTAAATGAACAGTTGATTGGTGGAGTAATCTTGTGGATAAATGAAAATAATCACAACTTTCTGGGGAATATTTTTATTGACCCGGCTTATGAAAATCAAGGATTGGGAATAAAGGTGTGGAATATGATTGAAAAATTATATCCTGATACAGAGATTTGGGAAACAGAAACACCTATTTTTTCGAGTAGAAATCATAATTTCTATGTCAATAAGTGCGGGTTTCATATTGTTAAAATTGATAATCCTAAAAACAGGTTAGAAGGTCAGTATAAAATGCAGAAAGTGATGAAATAAAGTTTAACAACTTTCGGTTTGTCGAACTAACAGCCTATCAAAGAACTAAATAACCCGCCGCCCACCAGCGGCACACCCAAGCAGGAAATCTGAAAAGGTATCCTGCTATTTTTTTGCCCGGAATCCGGGAGAAAGGAGGGCGCACATTTGCCATGCCCGCACTGTAAAATCACTATCGTCCAGCGGAGCGAGAACGAATCCGCCGTTTCTGCCGCCGCCTATCAGAGCGGCGAGAAGCTGTTCTCTGAATACGACCAAGAGCAGAAATACTATC
>CATOOV010000157.1 GCA_951801955.1 uncultured Lachnospiraceae bacterium | reverse complement strand
GTGCTGCGGAAGGGACAATACGGCAGATTTTACTTGAAAATGGAGCGATTTATGCAGTAATCGGGCTTCCTGCAAATATGTTTTACAATACCTCTATCCCTACGTGCATTATCGTTCTGAAAAAACATAGGGAAGGGCGGGATGTCTTGTTCATTGATGCTTCTAAACTGTATGAAAAAGAGAAAAAACAGAATGTGATGCAGGAAAAGCATATTGACCATGTGCTTGAACTGTATTGCAACAGGGAGTCGGTTGATAAAGAGGCTTATCTGGCATCTTTTGAAGATATCAAAGCCAATGATTATAATTTGAATATTCCAAGATATATTGACACAAGCGAGGAGGAACAGGAAATTGATCTTCACCAGCTATCAGAAAGCATAAAAACGACAAATAAGGCGATCAAAGAGAATAATGCCGCTTTGCTTGAAATGTTGGGAGATTTGACCTTTTCTAAATCAGAAACAAAAGACGCAGTAGAGGAACTCATCAGTGTTTTTCGGGAGGTGTGACAATGGCGAATACACCTAATATAAGATTTAAGGGATTTGCTGACGATTGGGAACAGCGTAAGTTGGGGGAGCTTGGCACATTAAAGAATGGAATGAACTTCTCCAAGGATGCAATGGGACATGGATATGCTTTTGTGAATTTACAAAATATATTTGGAAATAGTGTTGTCGATGTACAAAACTTAGGGTTAGCTGAAGCGTCAGAAAAGCAGTTAATGGAGTATTCCTTGCTAAAGGGTGATGTTCTTTTTGTTCGCTCATCGGTAAAGTTGGAGGGGGTTGGAGAAGCTGCATTAGTGCCGGAAAACCTTAAAGATACGACATATTCAGGTTTTATTATACGATTTAGGGATGAGTATGGATTAAATGATAATTTCAAGAGATATGTATTTGGTACTAAGAAAGTGCGAGACCAGATAATGGCTCAGGCAACAAACAGCGCAAACAAAAATATTAGTCAAACGGTTCTTGAAAATTTGACGTTTGATATATCGTCATACGAAGAACAAAAGAAAATTGGAGAGTATTTTAAACACCTTGACCACCTCATCACCCTTCACCAGCGTAAGTGTGATGAGGTGAAACAATTAAAAAAATTTATGCTACAAAAAATGTTTCCAAAGAATGGTAAGCTAATTCCAGAGATTCGTTTTGCAGGATTTACTGATGACTGGGAACAGCATAAGCTGGGGGAATTTTCCGATATTAAAACAGGTCCATTTGGAAGTACACTACATGCTGATGATTATATCAATGATGGTATGCCAATTATAACTACTGAGCATTTCAAAAGTGGGCAGCTTCCGACTGTGAAAGATGGTATACCACAGGTATCAGATAATGATTATTGTAGATTGAGCAGTTATATATTAAATACTAATGATATTGTATTTTCGCGAGTTGGTTCAGTTGATATAAATGCTTTGGTTACGCCATTTCAAGATAAATGGCTTTTTTCTGGTCGAGTGCTTCGAGTGCGCCCATATGCAGAAATTGATAGTACGTTTTTACACACATTATTGGAAACCGACAGTGTACGAAATGACATTATTTCTCGTGCGGTTGGACAAACGATGCCCTCCATAAATACTGAAATCTTGAAGATAACATCACTTTGCCTGCCACAAGATATAGACGAACAACGTGAAATAGGAGAATATTTCTGTATCTTCGACCAACTTATTAACCTTCACCAGCATAAGTGTGACCAGTTAAAAGAAGTAAAACGTTTTATGCTGCAAAATATGTTTCCACAGAAAGGATAATAACCTAAATTCCGCAAAAAAATTATAACGAGGCTAATGATTTTAGGCTTAACCTCCCATAAACACTAAATTTTTTACCTTGTATCCATTGATTTTTTGCTTCTATATCGTTATAATAATTATAACGAGG
>CATOOV010000156.1 GCA_951801955.1 uncultured Lachnospiraceae bacterium | reverse complement strand
CCACATCTAAATTTCCGTTTTTAATGGCATTTCTCATTGTTTTTACAATTTTACTTTGTTCGTTATCCATCGTTTCTGTCTCCGCAGTCTCCAAAACACACTGTCCATTTATTGCTATTTCTTAACAATTTCTAAAATTCTTCTAATCTCCGGCAAGTACTTATTGGAAATATCTCTGTAAACTTTATCTCTTGGTCCATCCAGCTGCCCTTTCCTCCTTTCCGGCATCCTGGCAAGTTCTTCTTCAATCTCCCATCATTTTTGCAGTCAATATGTCATATTCCTTCCGTTTCTCTTCACTCAATTCTTCTCTTAACATATTCATAATCCCTCAAAGCAGACCTTCCTTTATGGCGCTTCAGCCAGCCATGCCGCTCTCGGATATAGTTCTTCTTTTGCTGTTTGTCATTCCTGTCCTCCATATCTGATGATAAGCTATTATTCCTCCCAGTTGTCTGGAATATTGTCAATTATGCCGTAACTTCGCATGAAAAATTTATTCTCTTTATATTCAAAAACAACGTCAAACTCTGAATTTTCTGTGGTACACCAGTAATTGAAGCTGATCTGGTTTTTTTCTTCCATATAAATATAAGCTAAAATAAAATCAGATTTCTCTTCCTGTGGTGCAGGATTATCTTCCATACTTTGAGAATAATCAATCCGATACGTGCCTGTGGGACTTGGGAGGCTTACATAACCACGCCCATTTTTTTTAATCCTTTTTTTCCGGTGAAACCGCTGTACAGCATTGTCTAATTCACAGATTTGAGTCGCCAAAAACACGATAAACGGCTTCACTTCATCAAAGGAAGCATAACAAGTCTCTAAGTACACTGCAATATCATAATTATCCTCATTAGATATATAGACGCCCCCATCCCCTGTGGCCTGTAATAAATCCAGATCTGTTATAAATTTGGATAGATCTCCATAGCGGTTGAAGCTTGCGCAACGTTCATACATATCACCGCTTTCCTTTCCATCTCTTTCATTCTCAAACGAGCTTAGGTATGAAAAAAAATTCGGGAATACACCAAGCAACGACCTTACCTGTTTCCACAATTCATTGTCATCACAATAAAAATGAGCGGAATATCCTTCACCTACATTGATTTCAAAAGCATAACTTGCATTATAACAGAAAAAATGTGCCTGATCACTGAACCATGCTTTTTTTATGCCATATGATTCCGCCATCTGATTGATAAAATCCATACGTTCTTCCACCGTATCCCTATAATACGGACATGTCCCACAATTTTCTTTCTTGTTTTTCTCAGGGTGGCTGCAGACAGAACTACTCGTACTCTCACTATATGTAAAGCTACTCTCATACATACAAAATGCCATTTGGAACAGATACTTTTCAAAACTTTCGACAACATAGGTATTTTGTATATTTGTGACCGTTGGATTATCAACCGCTGCGGATAAGTTCATATAAAGACAGCTATCCGCTCAATGATCAGAAAACTGAAAAAGACCTTTTTCTAAATCTTCGCATTTGCCAGGCAGCAACTCTAAAACCGTACCAATATCCACCTCAAGGTCACAGCATTCCGTTTCCAGCAAGCCGCCGTCATTCTGCCCCATTCTTCTTAAATAATAGAGATAGGCAGCCGGTATCGTATAGTTGTATTTCGCCAAAATATCCTGTAACTGCTGAATCTGTTCTTCTGTTGCAGGTACGCAGCGCTTTACCCATTCCGGATCAAAACCGGATATGCTGCTACATAACCACTCCATCATGGTATCCAGCGTTCCTTCCTGAAATTCTGCCATATCAAATCCTCCCTATATTGTCAAGTGATTTTCCTTAAAAAATCAAGGAATTTATAGTTACATATCTCAGATGAATGAGCCAAGGAGATGGACATTTCTCTGTATCTGGTACGAAAATAGAGGGTGAAGGGTA
>CATOOV010000155.1 GCA_951801955.1 uncultured Lachnospiraceae bacterium | reverse complement strand
GTAAAGTGAATATCCTGAAACGTGATTTTGGAACAGAAACCATCAACCAAAAATGGTGCACAGATATTACCTACATCCATGTGCAGAAAGAAGGATGGACTTATCTGGCGTCTGTCATGGATTTGTGTAGCCGTAAAATCATCGGCTATGCCTATGGCACATCTATGACAGCGGGACTGGCAGTGAAAGCGGTAGAGAATGCCTGCCTGAACGTCAGGGATACAAAAGGGATCACCTTGCATAGTGACCTTGGAAGCCAGTATACGAGCCAGGCGTTTGAAGATTGCCTGAGCAGGAAAGAGATCCTGCATTCCTTTAGCCGTAAGGGAAATCCATACGGTAATGCCTGCATGGAATCCTTCCATTCTGTACTAAAAAAGGAAGAAATATATCTTCATATTTACCAGGATTCAAAGGAAGCCCGCAGAGCAATTTTTGAATACATAGAGGGCTGGTATAACCGAAAAAGAATACACAGTGCGATTGGTTGCATAACACCACAGCAGAAGGAGGATAAGGAACTTAAAAAAGCAGCATAATCTTTCGACTTTTTTGTCCAAAGTATTGACATAGATCCATTTATTTATGAGAGAGCAGCAGAATTATACCGCAGGGGTTTATTGCAGGCTGTCTTCCGAGGATTCTGCCGAGCATGAGTCCATGAGCATCGGAAACCAGAAAGCGATGCTCAGCGACTATGTGAAACGGCAGGGATGGGAAGTCGGGGATATTTATATCGAAATGTAAACCGCTTAATTGATACAAAGGGCATGAACAGAATATTGGGGAAACTGCTGAAAATAAGGGGTTCCGGCACATTGGATGCTGTCGGAATCCTTTGTTTGGTTTTGGAGTCGTGCCAGGGAAGCACGGGAATTTGTGCGAGTCGGTGGAGGGGTGGTCATTTTTGACCGCCCTGCCTGTCCAATTTGAACACGGTGGTCACTTTGCGAATAATGTGTAGATATTTGTCGGAACACGGTCTTACTGGCTTGCGTACCACAATTTGATACAATGCATCCAAGCATGACTTTGGGTGCATTTTTTAACGATAGAAATCTATGGTAGCCTGTTTTTATCTCCCCATTCGCACATGCCATCTAATATGGGAATGAGTGACTTTCCACGTTCTGTAAGGCTGTATTCGACCTTTGGCGGAATCTGCGGGTATTCTTTTCTGTTTACCAACTGGTCTGCCTCTAATTCTTTTAATGTAGAGCTTAGCGTTTTGAAAGAGATCCCGCCAATATACTTTTTCATTTCATTAAAGCGGACGATGCCAAATTCCATAAGCGTATAAAGAATTGTCATTTTGTATTTCCCATTGATGAGGGATAATGTGTAGCTGAAACCTGTTGTTTCCAGGCATTCCTGTGATATACAGCGTTCGCCCATTTCTTTCACTCTCCTTTAGGTAAGTATATAACTTTCATGTTAGTATCGCACTTATAGGTGCGTACTTGTTTTCTGTTTCATTCTCGCTATAATTATAATATCAACAGCAGAAAAAGTCAATCCTGCAGGTAAAGGAGGCACAGACATGCAGAACTATGAGTATTTAGGAAAGCCACTCCAGATTGGCAGACTGACCATTAAGAATAGGTTTTGTATGGCGCCAATTGGCGGCGGACAGCACCATCTTCCGGGAGGTGGTCTGAAAGACGAAACAATACAGTACCTTATAGAGAGGGCGAAAGGTGGCTTTGGTCTGATTTTTACCGGGGCAATTGCAGCCGATGGAACAGTTGATCCATATACCGGGGTTGGTCCGACTATCTTACAGAATCCGGATGCGTTTAAGATGACGGCAACGGAACTGAATGAGAGGGCAGGCGCTTACGGTACAAAAATCTTTGCACAGATTACTATGGGGCTTGGGAGGAACTACCCCAATCTTCCGGCACCGTCCTCTGTACATGTTTTCCGGCATCCGGGAGAGGTTTCGCCAGAGCTGACCCGTGACCAGATTAAATCTAAAATTGAGTCCGTCGTAAAAG
>CATOOV010000154.1 GCA_951801955.1 uncultured Lachnospiraceae bacterium | reverse complement strand
CTTTAAACGGGTGCATTGATAAAATTTTATTAAATTGTAGATTTGGAAATCTGGTACAAATTTCTGAACAGAAAAAAGGGTTGTTCCGAATGACAATGATAATACATCACATTGTAGACATTCCATTTTAAAATATGTGTTTCTTATGAAATACAGAAGACCGGAGATTATACAAAGATTATAAAATGAGCCAACATAGCAGCAATAATAAATTCAAAAGAAAATGAAAAATACAAAGATTTGTGCTGATCGGATGCAGCTGATAAATTTCAGTAACTGCAAAAATTGGACTTGTTGGAATAATTGTGTTGCATGAGGAACAGTTACAATTTCAATCAAATTTAACCGCTGATATACATTAGTAATTTCAAATTTTTAGTAAAAATTCACTTCCAGTTCACAACTGATTGGAGAATCAGCGGTATCATAAACATCCTTGAAAAAGAGGAATATAAAATTAAAAGTATGGAGGCAGCTTATGGGCAAAGATAATAAGAGAAGAGACAGCAAAGGCCGTGTATTAAGGAGTGGTGAACAGCAAAGACAGGATGGAAAGTTTATGTATGCCTACCGTGGCAGAGACAATAAGATGCACTATGTTTACAGTTGGAAACTGGAGCCGACTGATAAACTGCCGGCCGGTAAAAGGGAATGCAGGTCATTGAGGGAACTGGAAAAAGAGATTGAAAAATCGCTCAATGAAGAACTGGCATACCACGGTGGAGATGTCACGGTATTAGAACTGGTTGAAAGATATATTGCCACTAAAACAGGGGTAAGACATAACACCATTGCCGGATATAAAACAGTTGTCAACATATTGAAGAAAGAAGAGTTTGGCAGCCGGAGGATTGATTTGGTAAAACCGTCAGACGCTAAACTCTGGCTGATTAAGTTGCAGTCAGAGGATAAGAGAAGTTACAGCAGTATCCATAGTATCAGAGGTGTTGTGCGTCCTGCCTTTCGTATGGCGGTTGAGGATGATTTAATAAAGAAGAATCCCTTTGACTGGGAACTTGCAACAGTGTTAATCAATGACAGCGTGAGAAGGGAAGCTGTTACACCAAAACAGGAAAGATTATTTTTGGAGTTTATCAAAAATGATAAGCATTACAGCCAGTACTATGAGGGAATGTATATACTTTTTAAAACTGGCATGAGAATATCGGAATTTTGCGGCCTGACGCTGTCAGATGTGGATATGAAAGAACGGAAGATACATATAGATAAGCAGTTACAGCGTACAAGAGAGGGAAAATATATGATTGCAGACACCAAGACCACATACGGCGAGCGTTATCTTCCAATGACGGAAGAGGTTTACCAGTGCTTTAAAAAGCTGGTAGCCAGACGCAGGAAAACAAAGGTGGAGCCAATGGTGGATGGTGTGGGCGGCTTTCTGGTTCTGGATCAGAATGGTATGCCGTACCTTGCATTACATTGGGAAAAGCGGTTCGAGTATGCTCTGAAGAAGTATAACAGGACATACAGGGAAGAACTGCCAAAGATAACGCCGCATGTATGCAGACATACCTATTGTAGTAACATGGCAAAGTCAGGAGTAAATGCAAAGACTTTACAATATCTTATGGGTCATGCCGACATTGCCACGACCTTAAATGTGTATACCCATTTGGGATATGATGATGTGGAAAAGGAAGTAAGGGAAATGGAAGAAAGGCTTAGAAAGGAAGTGTAGGCGTGTAGGAATTTACCTTTGGAAAGAGTAGAAAAAGGGCATTTTACCTTTTTTCTACTCATTTTGGGAGACAAAATATACCGGGTTGTGGTAAGATATACGAGGTATAGAGTTTTTGGGGTCAGAGGAAAAACCTTGAAAACATAAGGAAAAACCAAGATATACCAAGATATAAGGAGATATGGAAACCATGATAAAAATATTATTTATATGCCACGGCAACATCTGCCGCAGCACAATGGCCGAGAGCATCATGACGCATATAGTAAAGCAGGCAGGCTTGGAAGCTGATTTCCAAATCGCTTCCGCTGCAACCAGCAGAGAAGAGATTGGAAACAGCCCCCATTACGGAACCGTTGGTAAGCTGCGGGAAATGGGAATTCCGTTGGTGCCTCATAAGGCAGTTCAAATGACGAAAGAGGATTATGCATTTTACGATTATCTGATCGGCATGGATGACTGGAATCTGAAAAATATGTGGAGAATTGCAGATGGTGATCCTTTGC
>CATOOV010000153.1 GCA_951801955.1 uncultured Lachnospiraceae bacterium | reverse complement strand
GGTGTATGTAACTTACCTGATGGTACAGAAATGTGTATGCCCGGTGATAACGTTGAGATGTCTATCGAACTGATTCACCCGATTGCTATGGAGCAGGGTCTTACGTTTGCTATCCGTGAGGGTGGACGTACAGTAGGTTCTGGTCGTGTGGCTACTATCATTGAGTAATTAGCAAAAAGCTAGATTTTATGGGGCTTTCCGAGAAATCGGGAAGCCCTTTTTGAAACTTTGCAACAGTGAAAAAGTGGAAAGTGGTGCCAAAACGGTGCCAAGAGATAAAGTTTTGAAGTATAGACTATTTTGGAAAGTAAAAAACACCCATACACATATGCGCATAAGTGTTTTTCAGCCATAATCAATATGGCTATCTCTGTCTTAGTATATTACCACATTTACAAATTTATGACAAGGGTTTGCAGAAAATTTGTAAAAATACTTTTTTGAAAATTTAACAAAAACGTTTTCCGGGATAGGGAGGAAAGCAAAAAAGAAGAACATGAAAAAAGAGCGGAAATTCGGGCTTAAAGAGTTTCCGAGACCGCTCACATAAGCAAATGGAGGCATTCTAGTGTGAGAATACATAAGAAATATTACCAAAACGAATGATTTGATTTTAAATGGAACTCTAGGAAATGATGAGATTAATAGATTTTCAAAGGCAGATTATAGATGGGCAGATAATAAGAGAAAGAGTTTTCAGACTCGAAAAATAAAGAAAGGAGAAATATATCAGTTTGAATTTGGAAAAAACTTTGTTCCAGAGATGTCGTATGAGCATAGGGGTTTAGTAATCGGTGTTAATAAGAAATTGTTATATGTATTACTTATATTTTCATATGATCCACAAAAACATCCCAATGTTTATCATCCGGTCGATAATAATATAAGTAAAAGTGATTTATATTTATTAAAGAAAACAGATTATTCGTTTATACAGCATGATTCAGTGATGAAGCTTAATGATATTCGTACTTTAAGTATAAATCGTATATTGTATCACCAGAAGGATGGTAGAATTGATATTAACTCATCTGAATATAAAGCCATAGAAGAATTGGTTTTAAATAAATATTTTCCTAGTTTTTTACACGAGTTGAGAACCTGTATTTCGGATAAAGAGCAGTTAGAAGTTATAAATGGCAAGCAGGAGCAACAAATAGTTGTTCTAGAAAATAAACTAGAAGAACTAGAAGCTAAGGTCAATGAACTAGAAAAATCTTGTCAAGAGACTGCGCCATAAATATATGAATTGATTATGGGAAAAATTCTCCAGTGAATTTTTTAGCTTTTTCTTTCAGGCAGTCCACAGAATCCTCTCAGAGAACCATCCGTTTTTTTCCATTTCTTCTCTGTTTTAGACTCATTATCCCCCTCCAGTGTCGCCAGGGCCTTTGCTTCATCTTCGGTTGTGATATCCAGATAGACCATCGTAGTCTGGATATGTTCATGGCCAAGCAGGAAAGATATCTGTACGATATTCATGCCATCTTCAAGCCAATGGGAAGCCTTGGCATGGCGCAGCTGATGGGCATGGAGTTCCAGTGGAACATCTGTACATTCTGTGTGGGCCTTCTTCGCATATTTTTTCAGCATTTTATCTGCCGCTACTGCTGTCAGTTTTCCGTAAATACCTGTATTCCTTGAATGAGAGTGGGTACATTCCCCGCCCCTTTGGGGCGTAACAAACTTTTACACAACGTAAAAAGGTGATACAATATGAGCGGAAGGGAGATGTGTGGATGAGTGAGTATATACACAAATCGCACAATGTGTCAAAGATTATGTATCATTTTGTGTTACCAGCAAAGTACAGGAAAGTAGTTATAGATGAGCATGTGGATCAGGTAATAAAGGAAACATGTGATGAGATTTCGAAAAGATACCCAATACATTTTTTGGAGATAGGTACAGATAAAGATCATGTACATTTTCTTATACAAACAGTACCCAAATATAGCCCGACGCAGATAGTGAGGATTGTAAAGAGAATAACAGCGAGAGAAGTATTTTCAAAATGCCCAGAAGTAAAAAAGAAATTATGGGGTGGAGAATTTTGGTCAGATGGTTTTTATGTAGCAACAGTTAGTGAGTATGCAAACGAGGGTGTGGTGGCAAATTATGTAAGAAACCAAGGAAATGAGTATAAGAAGATATATCGAGGAGTGCAGATAGAAGGGCAACTGGATTTATCAGATATAATGTAGTGGCTTAAGCAAAGAATTTGGATACCCCGCTTGCGCCCCTTGCACTTGTGCAAGCGCAAGGCAAGTTCCAGAACGTTCGAAGAATTCGTCAGAATTCTGAGGACAGTGATGGAATTTGAGGGCTTGCCCCGGGGAGCTTCATTCCTGTTTCTCCCGGAAAGCTGCTTTCCGCTGGTTTGTTACCATTACGGTCGGCCTTATGCTCCGTTCCGATAAACTTGGACTTACTTCTGTTATCCGTGACCTTGCCCTCAGCCCGGGTTCTTAT
>CATOOV010000152.1 GCA_951801955.1 uncultured Lachnospiraceae bacterium | reverse complement strand
TATTAAAGTATGCCTTTATTATCAATTGACCACATAAATCATAATTTTCTATTGGATTTCATGCTAAAAACAGAGAAAAAGAAGCTGCCGCTTCAAGAATTTTCATTCGTTAAAGCGACAGCCCCTTGATTGTCATACAAACTCAATATGGATCTATGTCAATGCTTTGGACAAAAAAAGTCGAAAGATTATGCTGCTTTTTTAAGTTCCTCATCCTCCTTCTGCTGTGGTGTTATGTAACCAATCGCACTGTGTATTCTTTTTCGGTTATACCAGCCTTCTATGTATTCAAAGATTGCTCTGCGGGCTTCCTTGGAATCCTGATAAGTATGAAGATATATTTCTTCCTTTTTCAGTACAGAATGGAAGGATTCCATGCAGGCATTATCGTATGGATTACCCTTACGGCTAAAGGAATGCAGGATTTCTTTCCTGCTCAGGCAGTCTTCAAACGCCTGGCTTGTATATTGGCTTCCAAGGTCACTGTGCAAAATGATTCCTTTTGTATCTCTGACGTTCAGGCAGGCATTCTCTACCGCTTTCACTGCCAGTCCCGCTGTCATAGATGTGCCATAGGCATAGCCGATGATTTTACGGCTGCACAAATCCATGACAGACGCCAGATAAGTCCATCCTTCTTTCTGCACATGGATGTAGGTAATATCTGTGCACCATTTTTGGTTGATGGTTTCCGTTCCAAAATCACGTTTCAAGATATTCACTTTATCATCTGGGATACTGCCATGATTGGCATGGTGGCTGTACTTCTTTACTACCACAGATCGCAGTCCCTGCTCTGCCATATGCCTCTGGACCCGCTTGATGCTGCAGGGTGTCCCGGCGCTATTGGGTACACGGCATAGTTTGACCGCCCCATATCTGCGTTTGGAATCCTCAAAGGCCTGTTTTACTTTCCTGCCGAATTCCTCATACTCCATCCGCTTATTTGAAGGTACACAAACCAGAGCCTTATAATAAGTACTCCTTGGAAATTTCAAGGCGCTGCAAAGCTGTGATACAGAGTAGCTGGTTAAGTTATTCTGGATAAATGCAACAATTTCGGCTATTGTTCTTTTGCGAATATGGCGGTCGCTTTTTTTAATATTTCATTCTCGATCTTAAGGCGCTGGATTTCTTTCTGGAGAGCCTTATACTCCTTGAGGGTGACCGTTTCATCTTCTGATATCTTGATAGGGGAAAGCTGCTTTACCCAGCCGCTAATCGTACTCCGGTTTACGCCATATTCACGTTCCAGTTATGGATACGAGGTTCCTCCAGCATTATACAGATCCACGATCTGCTGTTTAAATTCCGGAGTGTAAGATTTTTGATTTTTCGCCATGCCCTTCATCTCCTTTGCTCTTTCATTTGATAGTATAGGTTGTTCAACTTTTTCTGTCCACATTTATATACTAACACCAATATTCAGGTTTTTACCTAACCCAACAGCCAATCTTTTAAGAGTAGATATGGAAGGGTTTGAGAAGCCCCTCTCAATCCTGCTGATGTCAGCCTGGTTTATCCCTGTCACATCTTCCAACTGCTGTTGGGTAATCCCAGCCTCAGTCCTTGCCATATACAAGGAACCCCCAAAACCATTGCATAAAGCTGCCCCATACTGGTTCCCCAAAGCCCTGTCTGGGAGAGCCTTACCCCTGACTTCTTTCTGGAGCAGATCCAAAAGGTCATAGGCAATCCTTACCTCAGCCCTCCTGTCCTCCCTCTCTTCAAATAATTTTCTTATCTTCCCTTCCTCTTCCTGGGACATTTCCTGGTTTTCCAGCATTTCCTCCAGCATCTGGCAAACCCTAATTCCTTTTTCTTCCATAAGCAAACCCCTTCCTTATTGTAAATTCCTACTATAAATATGGGATTTTGAGATGGTATAATAAAATTGTAACACCAAACAGGAAATAAATGATATATTCAATATAAAGAAAAGGAAGGTGTTACACATGCCAAAAACAAAGGTTTATGGGCCAGAATTCAAAAAGAAAATAGTACAGCTGTATTTAGAAGAAGGACGTACGATAAAAAGTCTAAACGAAGAATACCGGTTAGGAGACGGAACTGTCCGTAAATGGGTGCGGGCATTCCGCGAAGAATGCGAAACAAACCCAGGCTTAAATGACACAAAGAATCTTTATGGGGAAAACCGTAAACTGCGCAGAGGGCTGGAGGAAAAGAAAAAGGAAATTGCATTCTTAAAAAAAGCCGCCGCATTCTTCGCAAAGGAAATCGATTAGAACAATACCAGTTTATTGACGGACATAAGCAGGAGTACGGCGTCCGCTGGCTTCTGCGCCAGATGGGCATCTGTCCAAATGCCTATTACAATTATAAAAAGAACAGGAAAGCAGGCTGCAGGGGGCAGAAAGGGAAATTTAAAAATAAGGTTCTACAAATATACCATGAATACTCTGGAAATCCAGGATATCGGATGATGGGGGTTTATTTGCTGCGGGCGAAAATCAGTTTGAGCAATACAACTGTATTAAAATATATGCAGGAATTGGGGATCCGGTCCACAGTGACACCAAAAAAGCCTGCATACAAAAAGGGGGGCTGCTATAAAAA
>CATOOV010000151.1 GCA_951801955.1 uncultured Lachnospiraceae bacterium | reverse complement strand
ATACCGAATCGAACTGACATTCGGTTTTGTGAAAAACATACCGAAGGTCTGTTAAAGTTACCCTTTTTTCCGAAAAACATGTCAAAATCTTTTTCAAAAAGTTCTTGACATATCACCAGAATGCTTCATTAAAGATATTGAATAAAAAAGGGAACAAACCCCGAAATAGGGTCTATTCCCAAACATCAAACAAGGGAAAGCAATTTGCTTTCCCTTGCAGAACTTATATATAGACTTTTACCACAATATCCTTAAATCTGTTAGCCTTTGTGTACTCTGGACGTGCAGCCATAAATGCTCTTACATCCTCTCTCGACACCGTTAAGGTACAGAAGTAAATATATGGTTGTCTAATTCCTCTAGTTGTTAATAGCCGCCTGTGCGGTATTTGACGGTCAGTGAGATACCGTATACTGCTAATTTATTCTGTAGTACTGAAATGATTATAAGGCTTTCATTCTCTCTAATTTTTTCTGAACTTCTCTTCCTCTCTTGTTGTAGTAATCCATTCGTTCCTCGTCTGTCATATGCTTTGTCACTTCATAATTATATTCTCTTAACTTATGAATATCTTCTATAGTAAAATCGGGACTCAAAACAGGTTTTTCCATTATTGCCCCTTTCTACAGACTCAGAACACGCTCCTGAAACTTTTCCTCACTTTCCATAATCTCATAAGGTTCGTATTCTCCATAGGCACTGGGGCGGCTGATCGTCACCAACTGCACACCGTTTGCTCCTATCTGTTTTTGTAGCTTTTCGGTAAAATCCGCTAATGCTTTGCCATGTCTGGTCTTTACTGCAATACAGCCTTTTTTATCAAATTCTTTCGCTATGAGATAACACATAACTTAGCACCTCCTCAAACTGTTGCTCGCTTAATATTTTACCATTCTCATACTCACTCCGCAATATTCTTCCTACAGAATCAGGATATTCCCTTTTATAGAGATATTTATGCAACCAGTTATTCAACTGCCTGTCATAATAAGTATTTGCCTGAATTTCTATCGGATAATAGGAGTGATCCGGCTGAAAATAAATATGCACCCCACGATAGCCGTCATCATTCGCCTTTCCATGACTCATATCGACAACCCGTACTTCTTCTGGAATTTCCCCTTCCAACAGACTCTTATAGTTGTCCGTCAGCATACGAAATCCTAAAATATCATTAAATACCTTTTCTAATCGCATGTCGGGATAGAATTTATTGTATTTCCGTATACATGAATCCTCACTTTTAATACGATAATCCAAGTCCACAAGATCAAGAATATCGGCTTCTTGATAAAATCTTATCATTTCACAGAGTTCTTTAAACAATTCTACCCTGTCAAATTTCCGCAGGCTATTGACAAGACTTCTTCCCATTTTGCTTTTGTAAGACAATTCACGAAGATTTTGAACAGATAAGCCATTTTTCTCTAATTCTCTTAGCAAACAATATCCTCCAAATACTCTAAATATCTTATTGCTGACAACTATTTTCCCACTTGTTCTTTGCTCGCTGTCTTGCTTACAGCTAATCATAACATTAGAAATTATATCCTGCAATAAAAATTTATCAAAAAGAGCTGTTCCACATAGAACAGCCCTCAAATCATACGTCTACATTATTAAAGTTTTTCCAGAAGAACCACCTTTTTCTGATTAAACTCGTCCTCAGTGATAATACCGCTATCTTTCAATGCCGCCAGTTTCTCAATCTGCTTCAATACATCATCCCCACCGAAAGCATTGTTGGAGTTGCTATTTTCAGTCCCCTTAAATTGCTTCATAATTCCTTTTGTGCGAAGCAAATCAAGCATTTCCAAACACACTTTCGCCTGCCCCATTACGGTAAAACCTGTAAGCATCTCATTCCTGACAACAAACTCGTCCCCTGCTTCATCCAGATATTTAATTTCTATTACGTTTTTCTGCCTGAGATCACTGTTATCACCACCGCTGCTTAAAAGCATTTCCGTATTGCTGATTGTTCTCTCCACAATCTCCAGTGAAACAACTCTGTTATACGGAATTTCAAACCCTGTAAACCAGTTTTCACTTTGAGATGTTGCCAAAAAGCTGAATCTGTCAGGCATAATATCAAGTACTATGTAGGGGCTTTTCTTCTTTTCCAACTGAAAATTCGGGTGACCTCCTTTATATGTCACCTCATAGCGAATCAGACCTCCCTCCTGAGGAAGTTTGCTCTGTTTCGACTGCTCCATCTTTTCATTTACCATTGTTCTGGTCTGGTCTATCCCCGTTTTGGCTGCTTCTGTTGCCTTTCCTGCTAATTCTTTCGCCTTTCCCAATGCTCCTGATAAGGATTCTTTTCCAAATAAAGCCATCTTTCTTCTACCTCCCAATTTTCATTGTTCAAATATCTACCTCGTTTTATCTATGTGTGCTCTCGGAAACTCGAACCCCTTGTTCTATAAGGCTTCAAAAATTTCCGAAATCACATTTTCACCTCTATTTTTTACCTTCATTTTGTAACATTTTCGCTTTTAAATAACTTCCTGCTCTCTAAAAATAATTCTTATTTTTTCAAAAAACAGCTTGACAAATACCACGAAATGTGCGGTCGTTTTCGCTGATAATGCCAGCGAAAACGACCCTTTGTTTTATAAGTATCTTCACTCTTTCTCTTATAAAACAAAGGAGGTCACATTTTATGTTCAAACCCGAAAGTTAGCAACCCCATTTCAAATGGGGGTTTACATTTTACCCCTCCGGGGATTATTACTGGTTCCGCCAGAGGCGGGATTTCGCAGTACCATTATTTCTGGTTGCCCTCCTATGTAGGGCTCGCTACTTTCTTCCGT
>CATOOV010000150.1 GCA_951801955.1 uncultured Lachnospiraceae bacterium | reverse complement strand
CTTGTAGATTTTTGCGGTATCAAGAGAAAAAGATAAAAATAATATCCAAACTTTTTCAGACGGTATTTGTTGCGGTTTACGTCTTTTTTCTGAAAGGTTTGGATTTTATTTAAGTTTGGATAACGAAAATCATAGGCGACAGTATTTCCCTTTTTTCCGTTCGCTTTTTCCCACAGCAGGGAAAAGTTATAAGATACCCATGCACGTGAATAGGGCTGTCCTTCCGGAGATTCAAAAAAATATGTCCTGTCAGGGCAGAGCCTGTCCGCCGCCCGGTCATAACGTCCCAGCAGTTCTGCCGTGCTTTGATGGAGGGCTACATAATGCTGGTCATAGCCTTTCGATTTCTGTATATCAAGCACGCCATGCCCAAAGTCAACACTGCGGCGCATCAAGAGCCGTGCCTCTGTTGTACGGATTCCACTGCTGTAAAGGAGCCGAAAGAATACGGGGCACGTTATCCTTCTTAATATCAGAAGCATAAGCCATCCGCCCCTTGCAGGGTATGATACTGTCACATTCATGGAAGAACCGTTCCGGTTCTTCCTGGCTGAACGCATGGGGGATACGCCGCTTTTTATTCTGTTTTAATGCTGGCGGCGGAAGGACGTCCGTCTGGCCGTGTCTGTGGAGGTACTCGATAAAAAGGCGGATGACCAGTGTCCGGGTGTAACAGGAATTCACATTTTCCGTTTCACGTTTGGCGCACCATATATCCACCATTTCCTGTCGGAGTGTTTCTGTGGGGTAATTTCTGGCACAGTAATGGTCAAAAATCCTTATATTCAGCCCAAAAACAGTTTCATTCCATGCGCCTGATATTTTACGGCTGTTTACAAAAGCTTCTACACTGTCCGAAAATCCTGAATGGTAAATACTCATAACGGCAACACCTCCCCGCTGACGGGAAACGGTTTAATGCTGAGTGCGCGTACTCCCGGAGGTGCTGTATGTCAGCTGAAAGGTAGCAGTCGAGAGATTTCGGGGCAGTATGGCCGAGAGTTTCGCTGATTACAGGACGTGCAATGCCGTTCCCCGCAAGGGCTGATGCCACATGATGACGGAACAGGTGCGTTCCCTGCCGTTCCCCTTCTCCCTGCCTGACACCCGCAGCCCTATAAACTTTTGAAACAGCTTCCCAGACCGATCCCCGCCTTGCTGATGTTCCGGCATATACACCGGAAGGATACTTCCCATAAAGGTCAAAATTTTCAAGGGTTTTGTATACCCGGCGATAGGTTATCTGCATCTCCCGGGATTTTGTCCGGCTTATCCGTATGCGGCAGGCATCCCCGTAAGATTGGATATCTTCCCTGTTCTGGTTACGGATCAACCAGTTGATTTCCGTTTCCAGCCTTTCAACATAAGATTTGGAGTATCCACTGGTTTTTAGTTTTTGAATCAAGTCAGCATAAATATCATTAGTTTTATTGAATTTCATTAGCTGATCACCTCCTGCATCCTATGGTAATAGATCTGGAAGATGTACAAAATAAAAATCCAAACTTTTTATACGGCAAAAGCTGAATTTATCGGCTTTCCCGTAAAAAGTATGGATTTCTCCTAAGTTTGGATTTGTGGTAAAATCTAAACTTTTGGATTTTCCCACAATGCCGACTACTACGGAATCCCTCTCATTCCTTTTATCTTGATTACTTACAAAATAGGTTCAATAACCGCACGGAAATATTGGTCTAATTCAGTTGGTGACTGTTTTCTATGACCTTTTATCCACCACAGAATCATTTCAACAAAACTGCTGGAAATATGATTGATTAAAAAATCGTTGGGTAGCAATATGTTCTTTTCCCGGCGTTGATTAACAAATTGTGTCTGCACTAATTCATTTAAGCTGTCCTTAAAATAGCGCAAAAAGATTTCGCTGCTTTCACAGGAAAGCAAACCAAGAACATTATTGTTATTTTCCTCTAAATGCTGTAAAAGATGACAGAATACAGAGTTTGGCACACTGTTATCAGAGTATAAACCATGTGTATGACTGCAATCAATAGCACTGTCGATAATATGACCGAATAATTCCTTGCAAAGTTCTTTTAACAAATCATCTTTGGTTTCAAAATGGGCGTAAAAGGTGCTGCGCCCTATATTTGCTTCGTCAATAATTTCCTGAACTGTAATGTTGTTATAATTTTTATGTCCTAACAAAGTGCCAAAAGCCTTAAAAATAGCTGTTCTTGTTTTTTGCTGTCGTCTATCCATAATGTCCCCCGTACAAATTTTTAAAAATGTTCCGTATCTTACATTGTGATTGATTTGATTATTGTTTTCACAATAGAAATTGATACAATAGATAACGAACAAAGCGTTTTGTAACATACAAAGTATACGGCGGTTTTAGAGAGATGTCAAGAAATAATGGAGGTCTGCTTTATGTTAAAAAAATTAAATACCCTGTTGTCTGGTGTGCCTATGACGGTGCTTGGCAGCCTCATATCCATCTTTATGCATACGTAAGCCCATTTTACAGACAGGAACCCCATCATCATCGATGGTAAGGTCGAGGAATTGCTGCTGATAAAGCCGGAAAATGAGGAAAAAGGGATTCTCAGGCTTTAAATGCCAGAGTTCCAGCAAGGGAAAAAGTTTTGAAGCAGTGCCGGAAGAATCGCAGGGAGTCTTATCACCTTTCTTCTTCCCCTTGGGAGTTTTCTTCATTTTAGGGAACCGGTCTTTCGGGGAAAGGTTGTTGGAGTCATCCTGCCAGATACGGGAAAAGAAATCATAAAAAGTACCAACACCAAGGATATCACTGAAAGAGAATCCGCAGAGGATGGCATAAAGGGGAGTTTCCTTAAGCATGCGGCACCAGAC
>CATOOV010000149.1 GCA_951801955.1 uncultured Lachnospiraceae bacterium | reverse complement strand
TAATAAATACTTGTGTCTGTTTTTAGATTTCCATGTTCCCATAACGCAAGTATAACACAAACCACCACGTTTGGCTACCTTAACCCACCGTCTAAAGCCAGTGGGATTGCGGTAGCCATTTTTTCAATTTATATTTGGGCAGTTTAAATAAGAGTACAACTGCACCCATCAATAACACACTCATACCAATGATTCCTGATGGATTTGGTCCAAGCAAAACACTCTGTGTAGATAGTGATACAAAAATTGGTGTTTCCCCAATGATATTTACTGCTCCGTGAATTATGGAAGCGTACATACAGTTACTCGTTCTCAATGTTACAAAAGACATATACACGCCAATTGTTATGCAGAATAATGTCATCATGGCAATACCACTGTATGGTGTCCCTGCATAATTCAATCCATAATTCAATCCAAAATATATTAGCGGTGCATGAGCCATTCCCCATAATGCCCCATTTAATAGCACTGCCTGTCTGGCAGCCATTTTTTTGCAAAGCAGCGGTAGTAAATATCCCTGCCACCCTATATCCTCACCTAGTGCAATAAACCAAGACGGAACACAAAATGCTGAAATAATACAGGCTATCATCCCCATGATTAACAAGAACGATACTGTAAAGCTGATTTCCGATGGCACCCCGAAGCTATCAAAAGACTGGATTATATAGTCTCCACTATAATCTAAATCATTTGGGAATATTAAGTAGAATAAAACAGCTCCTGCAAAAATTAAAATGGTAGGAACAAACATAGCAAACAAGGCGGCTTTTTTGTTTTTCCACACTTTGACATCATATGCTATGGCAGACTTATCACCTGTGATTTTTCTTGTAAGAAGTACCGATAAAGCTGGTGTTCCCATAAAAACAATAGGAAAGCTCAAAAAAGAATAAACAGCATTACCCATACTATCGGGCAAAAGAATTGCAATTAGCCACAAGCAATAATACACACAAAAAACGATTGCTAAATAAATAAAAATTCTTTTGGTCTCAATTTGATTTGTTTGCATATATTTCTCCCTTGGTCATTTTTACATTTGCCTGCGATAAAAAAGCGTTAGCAGTTTGCTTGACCATTGTTTTAACTTCTTCTTTTGAAGATGTTATAATTCCCGAAGCGATAAATGAAGCAAGCCCATGAGTATAAATCATTATATTTTGAAGAAAATGGCTGGCATCTTCTTTAGATATTTTCAAATAACCCGCAATTTGTCCAGCAATAATTGCATTTTCATCAGCGTTTACCAGAACATCAAACCCACCTGCTTGAAACCCGCTTTCTCCGCTCATGTAAAGATATTTGAAAAGATTTGGCTCGTCAAATGCAAGATTTATGTAAGCTATTCCAAAATCCACAAAGGCTTCCATCCCGTTTTGCATACAAGAACGCATTTTCTCATTCGCATAATTCAAGGCATATTCAGCCAAAGCCTTGCGTAGCCCCTCCATATTTTCAAAATGCCATACAAGAGGCTGTGTAGAACAACCGATTTCTTTAGATAACGTCTTAATATTGATAGCAGAATATCCTTTACGGATAAGTATTTCTAGTGCCGCCTGTAAAATCATCTCTTTTGAAATCTGAACTTTTCTTGCCAATTTAGCACCTCCAAATTCCATAAACCATTTTATATAATCCTATTTATATTATAATCAAGACTTTTATTTTGTCAATCCATCTGAAGAAAAGTTTACAACTAAATCGAACTACCATCCGAAAAACGAAAATAAGTATCGCCTTTCCCCACTATATCGCTTATATTTCCTCCGATTTTTAATATAAAAGGGAGAGCAAGATACTTAATCCCTGCCCTCCGATTTCACTTTGTGCTCCCACTTATGCGTAAATGATTTCATCATTCACAACCTCCCTCGCACATGCCCTTATGTTATTTAAGTGTTGTACCCATTCTAAGGCGTTTTCTTCCTTTATCTGTTATGCCCTGCGCCTGTTTCATGCCCTCTATGAGCCTTTCAAAGCGTTCCTGTGCCTGCTTGTTGATATCGGCAAGGTATGTATTCAGCTTACCGCTTGTGAGAAGATTCGTGTATGTAACCTTGCGGTACTGCTTCAGATAGTCCAGATGCCGTTGCCCCCATCAATGTCGTCAACTTAAGCCGAAATTTCACTAACTATAAATTTACGCGTATGCAAAAACCATTTGTTATTCCATGATGACTCACTTTCCTTTTGAAATGTCTGTTGGGACGGAGAATGGATCTTACGTTTTTGGTGCGCTGAATCAACTGCTGCAGTTTATCCTTGTAACACCGGATATTTCTTAAACACCAGAGATATCTGGAAACTGCGCCTATAATGTAACTTCTGTTTAACTGGTATGGATGTCTGCCGCTGTTCAATCCCTCACCGATTTCATCTCCGGCAGAGGATTTTATCAATGCAGACAGGTTTGATATAAACAGGGCGGCATACAGATCCTGGCGGATTGCCTGAGGATTTTTCCCGGAAAAATTCTCCAACCGTGCCCTTGTTTTAAGTTCGCCATATTTGGTCTCTATTGACCATCTCTGGTGGTAAAGGTTCTGATGGCACTCCCCATCCTGATGCCCCCCGAAAAGGTTGCCCACAAATATATATGGTTCTTCACCGGAAGTATCTTTTATAACACGCAGGCTAACAGTCCTTCCTTTGTGGATATCTGATATGGTATGTTCCCCATCAGGACATTGGGTGCCGGTTACCGCCTTTTAAGCCGAATTCAGCCTCATTGTTTTTGTTGTGGCCAACGGCGATTTCCGAACCACCAACGGCAAATACACGGTATCCATCCCATGTCCTGGGATGGTTTGTAAACCGAAACAGGTTGGTTGATAAATGAAAAATATCTTCAAAAGCAAGCGGTGATATTT
>CATOOV010000148.1 GCA_951801955.1 uncultured Lachnospiraceae bacterium | reverse complement strand
TATGCTATTTTCATCCTTGTGCACAGTCGGTCAAAACTGTTACTGGCATAGTGTAAATGATATTCGCGACTATAAGTTAGTAATACTTTAAAGTAATGCCAACACAGTTATTGACTATCACCAAAAGTATTCGTCACAATGTGGGCATTGAACGCACCAGTGTTCCTGCGTACCATTGTTAAAGGCATCCTCAATATTGGACGCCCCCTTTATCGTCGGTGTTGATACCTCGACCATCTTGCGATTGTAAAAAGTATTGGTGCGTGCCTCTACCAGTCTCCACGGATCCCCTTCTGTTCCGGCGCTTTTCGGCCAGCGGTCTCTTTCATCGCCGAATACATACCTGCAGGGAATCGACGCAAGATTCGATGGTGAGTTGGCTCCTGTGATTGTGAGCATACCACCCGGATAGGATTTATTGAAGATGGTATTATTGGACTCCCTGCTCTTTACATCCGCCACCTTGTCCCTGAGTGATCTGGTGTCCCTGATCATGGGAGCGATTCTCCGTTTTGAAAAATCTTCGGCTGTAGGCTTTATATTTGGAGTTACAAACATGATCGGTCCCGGATCTACGTCGATAGCATATCCCAGCATGTTTAGCTCCATCTCGCTCTTGCCAACCTGTGATGATGCTACAACCACTATATGATGTATCTTAGGATCGGTAAATGCATCCATGGGCTCTTTCAGATATGGTGTCCTGCTTGTCTTCCACCTTCCCGGTTCGGCGCTGTTTTCTGCCGACAGCCACCTGTACTTGTCTGACCATTCTGTCACTGTCAGCCGCTCTGGCGGCTTGAAATAAACGACAGCTTTCTTTATTGTCCTGTTAAGCTTGATGATTTCCGGATCACTCGCTGGATTCTTCGCTGGCATCCTGCCATTCTTTCCTTTCCAGAACCCTGCGCCTATACTCTTTTGGATCATATTCATATCTGGATAATTCGTCCAGAATATGACATACAGCATCCTTGATAATAACCTGTGCTTCCGTCGCTGTGCCGACTGCTGCCACATCAACCGCAAGCTGTCCGGGCAATGCCAGCAGCATTGATCGGACAGCCAGACACAGGTCAGCAGTCATTTTTTCGACATCTTCTGCAGCGTGCATATGTCCTGCCAGTTCATCAAGCTCTATTTCCGCCATTTTTGCTTTTGCACTTTTGAAATCAATCTCTGCCTGCATCTTCTCGATAATCTTTTGTTCTTTAAGATTACCTTGTGCCTTCGCAGGTCTCGCTTTCAGATATTTTATATAGGATATTACAGAAGGGAATAAGTCATATCGGCTTGCCTTCCGACCGCCCACCTTTACCTCACAGGTATTCAACACGCCGTCCTGTGTAAGCTGCTGGACACGCCTCACTGATTCAAATCCAAGCACTCTTTTTATGAATTTTACATCTACATAGTTCTCCTCAAATGCAATTTCCGGCACTGCCCTTCCCCCCTCCCAGTGCGTAACGAAATGGTATTAAATTTTTCCCCGGTAGCTAGACAGTTTCTGGGCTCGCAAGCACCGCAGAGGAAAAATTTGGCGTCCCAGTACCTTTGTTTACTTCATTCACCCAATACATCATTCTAAAAAATTTCATCTGCATTATGTCTTAATCTTTTAAGCGCCTCACTATCAATCTTTTGCTGTATTTCTTCCCTTACCTTATCATTTGTAATCATTTGTGGTGTTGACACTGTTCTGATAACCTTGATTGGGTATCTCGCATCTCCCTTTCTTTGAAATGGCAGATATCTCTCTCCGCCATTTCCTGGATTTTGCAAAAAAGTGTGCTTCGTCCCCAACGGGACTCGACTACCTTTTTTTATTTCAGCAGACACGATATACTTTCTATTATGTTTGTATGGTTTGCTGGGTTTCATTTTAAAATGAATCGGCGTCAAAGGTCTTCCCTTAAATACAAAATCAAGACTATCAACTTTAACCCCAGATATCTCAACCGTAGTTGTCCGACTTTTTATTTTAAGCGCTTCTCTGATATCTTTTTTCTTTATGTTATATTCTTCCATTACTTTTTCACTGATCCACCCCGGAACACGTTGTTTTAAATCCGATACTGTTCTTTTTACAGCCTTTTTCATTTGTGACTCGGTTAAGCATAAAGTCCGAATTATCTCTTCGCTATTCTCTATGTTGATGGAAATATTATTACTGCTCATGCATAATGCACCGCCATTCTGTAAATCAAAAGGCTACCTCTCAGATATGGGGTAGCCTCACTTGCTTCGTTCGTAAATCACAGTATAACATTATCATACTTGATTACTGGATTTCAACGTCATTTACTGCGTTTTACTGCTATTTTTTTATTCTGTTCTATTTACACATACGTCTGACAGACTAACAGCTCCGTTTTACATCAAATTCGCATCAAATTAGAAAAGTTCCACAAAAAATCCACTACTCTTTCCTTACTTAGCATTTCGATTTTTTCTATTTCGTCTATCATTAATCTCTCCACATTCCTGTCAATCTTAATTTTCCCACCTTCATGAAAAAGCCTAAGTACTCTTCTCACGCCGGAAAGGGTGAAGAATGACAGGGTAGCATCATCTCCATACTCAAAGCCATATTTCTTTTTAAACTCGTCTTCTATAACAGTATCCTTTTCCCCCCATCCGTCATAATCACGCCCTGCTATTATGTTACCAGCCCATCCATGTATTCTTTTATTAAAATCAACTCCTGTCAGTTTTTCAAAATCTCTCCACAGAATTACATATCTGCCTTTAAATCTCTTGATAAACCATGGAAGTTCCTGTTCTTTCGGCTCTGCTGCCTGTGTAATCATATCCTGCATCTCGTGGAATCGGTTGATGTACCGCGCTGTGAAAACAACGCCTTTTTCACCAGTAAATTTGTTTGCGAGAAACTCACAGCCCTTTTTCGTCACCTTATAACAAGGTCTTTCTTCACCCTTTGCATCTTTATAAGTAGTGTCTGCTGATTAGGTTTAAAACACTTGATTTTACTGACTTTTACTACGTTTTCTGGTATAATACTTGCAAGGCTTTTGATAAAATCAAACCGTTTTTCTTGCAGTTTTTCTGCATATTT
>CATOOV010000147.1 GCA_951801955.1 uncultured Lachnospiraceae bacterium | reverse complement strand
TCCCCGTGATTTGTAGTATACCGAGTTCCCTACAAGAAGAATTATAAAGAAAAAATAAGCTCAGGAAAACATTTTCATAACGTTTTGTGCCTGAGCGAAGCGAAAGGAATGGATATAAAAATGAAAAGAAGGATAGAAAGTATCGCCTATCGATGCTTTAATACACTTATATGCAAATAGCTTATCAAACATATATTAGCATGAATGAATAAGATACAATTTTAAAAAGGAAAATCTTAAAGGAAAAAGTCGGAAACACTTTAAGATTTTCCTTTTTAAATTTACAAAAATTCCAATGAATCTTCTGCATCCACCCACATCTGCATATTTCCCTCAAGATACAGTCTTGCATATTCAAGCGGCTCATCTATTGCCAGAACATTTAAGGCGCATTCCGAGCATGGAGTGGTTTTCAATCCATCTTCTGCCTTGTTGCAGTCTATTCGTAAAAAATAACCTGCATAGGTATATACGTCAATGCTGTTATGGTGGATATTGTATGTTGCGTAAATCACATTCATTTTATCTGTCCTCTTTTCATTGATTTTTTGAAAGCATTTCAATCAGTTCACAATTCCCGTATGTTTTGTGTTATAATGTTTTATGTGATTTTGTTTCCCTCATTTTTTCCCTCATCAGGGTTCGTAATGCCCTGTGGGAAGATATAATACAAGGGAAACCTTAAGGGAAAGTTCACCTGCGATAAACTTAGTGTTTTCAAGGGTTAGCAAGGATTTTAATAATAAAATATAACAGCTAATATTTCCCTTAAAAATCATCAAATCACAATCGGAATTTAACGGTTGAAAGGTGGTAAGTATATGGGAGAATATATGAGAAAAAATATTATGCCACTCATAATAGAGGGTGCATTCATTTTATCTTGTTTTATATTTCCAAAGGAGTATTTTATTTATACCAATTTCATATTTTATCTGCTATTGCTGATATACTTCTGTAGAAAGAAAGATTTTTCGTTGAAAGAATGGTTGAGTAGCATAAAAAGCGGTAAGAGATTTTGGAAACAAGTAATTATTACTGCATTATTTTTTGTTACCGCATTTATAATAACAATAATTTTAGAAAATTTATTTCCGAATTGCAATACAGGAACGATTGCGCTAAGAAGAAACAGTTGGTTGACATTAACAATATTTGCAATATCTACAATAATATTACCTGCAATTACGGAAGAAACATTTTATAGAAAAAATATGATTTCTTTTCAGAATAAAAGGATGCTCTTATGTACAACTTTATTAAGTATGTTCTTGTATGCAATAGAACATTCATTAACGATATGGGGAATATTTTTAACTATGATATGGGCATTGCCTTTAAGTATTTCATATATAAAGACCAAAAATATATATGTACCAATGACAGCCCATTTTATAGGGAATTTATTGGGAAATGGAATAGATGTTATTATGACAATCATTTCAATAGTATAGACTTTGCAAAATTCCAGTTTATCTACTAACTGTTCTAACTTTCCTTAATTTTGAAGGCTTTGCGGTATGCCTAATCTCAAAATATGTATCCTTTTCCCTTGTTTTTGCCCTTATCAGCAAGCTACAAGGGAAAGTTTTTCTTATTCAGTTTTTATTGCTTAACTCATTCCCACAACCTTATCCAATAGCTTTGCGGAATCCCGCTTCGCCTCCCTTGTGGCGTGTGCATAGACATTCATTGTAGTGCTTACGTCCGAATGTCCTAAAAGTTCCTGCACGTCTTTTGGCTGCGCCCCGTTTGATAACAGGTTCGTCGTGTAAGTATGCCTTAATGTGTGGAAGTGGAAACCCTCTAACTCCGGCACTTTCCTTGCCGCTGTCCTGCAGGCTGTTTCTACGGTGGCAGGAAGTTCAAGACAGCCATCTTCCCTCAGACATACAAAGGAGATTTCCGTATAATCCTCCGGCGCATCCTCTGTCATTGACAGGTTGTAATACTCATAATGCACCCTGTTCTTCTCTGTGACTTCCCTGTAAAAATTCCTGTGGTAGAGTTCTCCATACTGCATACGGTTTTTAAGCTGCTGTTTCCTTGCTTTCTTTAAGATGTCAGCGAGGGCGTTGCCAAAATCAACAATCCGCACTTTCTTCCGCTTTGTAGGACCTATCTCATGTTTATGGGTAGCCCCGTTGTAACGGACGCTCCTGCGTACTGTCAGGCATTGTTCCTCAAGGTTGATGTCCTGCCAAGTCAGTCCTGCCACTTCCCCAAGCCTAAGCCCTGTGAAATAGGCTATCTGTACAGGCAGGATTGCGTCTTTGCTGCGTTTTCCAAGCTGTGCAGTCAGTTTTTGGTACTGCTCAAATGACAGCGGCTTGACCTTGTCCGTTTCAGTATCCGTTTCCTCCGCAAACAAGTCCATATCGTCCTTTTTGTGCCTCATTACCACATACTGCATGGGATTGAATGTGATGTACTGTTTCGGGAACACCGCAAATCGGAACGACTGCTGCAATACTGCGGAGAATGCCCTTACATAATCTTTGGAATACCCTTTGGAAACAAAATCTTCGATAGTGCCTCCAAAAGACATGATATCCATAAACTGCTGTAAATGCCCCGAAGTAACCGTTTTGAGTTTCCGTCTGCTTACAGGGTGCTGCTTAATGCGGTTGATTGCCTGTAAATAAGTACCGACAGTGCCATTGCTTAATGTGCCTGTCTTTAATTCTTCCTCTGCCCATGTGTCAAGTAACTGTCCAAGGGTGATATTGTCCGCTTTTGCAATGAATTTCTTTTCCTCATAGTCCTCCATTGCCTGCCTTAGTAGCTTTTCCGTTTCGCTTTTGCTTTCTGTTCCTGCACATTCTTTCTGTACCAAGTTACCGCTTGCGTCCTCCACATAGAAGCGGTAGTACCATTTTTTACCTTTCTTCCGTACTGATCCTTTTGCCATAATCGTTTCTCCTTTCAATGAACGCATTTCTGCGTATGTAATCATTGAACAGATATGGCAGTCGGAACTGATGGAATGCTTTCTGAAAATAAGGATAGCATAAAATCTGCTGTCCCGCTATACCGAATCGGAATCTTCCCCTGATAAAAGATTGGAAAGCCTTGCAGC
>CATOOV010000146.1 GCA_951801955.1 uncultured Lachnospiraceae bacterium | reverse complement strand
AGGACACAGACAAGGACACAGACAAGGACAAACAGCATAAAGAGAAAGACACAGGCTTGAAGGAAGAGGAAGAACCAACAGACGAGGAACCAACAGACGAGGAACCAACAGAGGAAGGCGAGGTTGAGAATACCAATTTGAAGGATGAGGGACAAAATCCAGAGGATAGCCCCCAGGATAACTCACAGGGAGCAGAATCGGTTGATATTTCGGGCGTGCCCATAATTCCGCAGAAGCCAGAAACAGATGAGGTGCCGACACAGAATACAGAGATTCCTTCTGGACAAAGTCAGGGAGGAAATTCCACACAGAATTCGAATACTCCTCAACAGCCAGATTTGGGAGGAGCTCTCCCAGATAATTCTGGAACTTCTTCCAATAAGAACGCAGTTTCCCAGGATGATGGACAGAGTTTGGAGCAAACTTTGTCGAACCAGCAGCTGGTGAATATAGGGGTACCGATACAGCTAGAGGTTCCGAACCATCAAGATTCGGAGGAAGATTTGCCAGAGAATTTGACGGATTTATCCGCCGGGGATGAAAAAGAGAAAGATAAAGAAGGTAAAGATAGGGATAAGAACGAAAACGATAGTTAATACAGAATTAGTAAAGTGGATTTGACACTAATTGTTGGTGTCAAATCCACTTTACTAATTCTTGAAAAAATTACAGTGAGGCAATTATAATAGAATTATCAAAAGGAATTGATTGGTCAATCATACCTCAAAAATTTTTATTTCAGCGGAGTGGATCCGCGCTTTGTTTCAGGAACGCTGGCGGCTTTCTTGAACGGAAAGGTTTTAGGGCTTACGCTACAAAGGGTAGCAAGCCATAACAATAAAAAAGATACGTGAGATGCTGTCCAAGCATTTAAGGGCATTTTTTCATCACTACAATTTGCAGATGCTTTGCCAGCTCCATGACGCTTAATGGGCTGCAAACTGTAATGTAACATATCAGGTGCTCAGAAGCATCTTCGTGCAGGTTTCCGTAAGCCGTGGGTTTCACCGACGCTAAAAGCCCCCTAGAATTGTTCGCTTTGGACTGTAGTTCTGCTGATACACAGAGGCGTGCGGGAAATGCACAGGATTTGGAAATTTTCATATACTATTAGTTAAGAGGAATTAGGAGAGTATATTGTGTATGGAAGAAACGGTCTTACGCAATAGCTGCAGTTTTGCAGGACTTAAACCAATTATGATGGATTTGCCCTATCCGCCGATCCAGGTGAGGGAAAAAAATCTTGCTTATGCAAATTTGCTCAGCATTGATTATTGTGGCGCCGTATCGGAGTTGTCTGCAATTACCCAGTATATCAATCATGAAAATCGCCTGTCCTATGAAAACTGTTCCATGGCAAAAACGCTTTTAGGAATTGGCGTTGCAGAGATGATGCATTTGCAGAAACTGGGAGAATTGATATTTTTGCTGGGGGGAAAGGTGGATTTTACTGCAAAATTCCGAAATGGAATGCAGAAGGCATGGACACCTGAATATTTGAAAATTCCAGAACGTGCAAAAAATATGGTCATTGCCGATATAGAGGCGGAGAAAGCAGCAATCAATCAGTATGGGGCGCATATGAAAATGATAAAAGATGATTGTGTCAATGCTGTGCTGGCAAGAATTATCAAAGATGAGGAATATCATATTATGCTGCTTCAGGCATTGCTGAAGGAATGTTAAAATTATCTTTTGGTACCTAGAAGCATATGGGGCGCATGTTGCAAAGCAAATAATTTCCATATGCGCCCCTGCCCTGACATCCGTTTTCATTTCGGCTGTAAGTCAATTGCCTGTTAGTGCACTTTACCGCTTGATTTTACTGCTTCGTTTTGGGCTGCTCCAAGCGCTGTACAAGGTGTTTTTTCCAGATTTTTTGTAGCTGCGCAGCCTTACATAATATCTCTTTCCTGCTTTCAAGTTCGTGAATGTGCAGGAATTCTTTGTCGTTTTTTGTTTCTTTGCTATGTTTTTGAAATTTTTAGTTGTGTCTACTTGTATCTGGTATCCGGTCGCTTTCTTGTCTTAATTTTTTTGTAAGTTCATGTGTTTTGCCATATATTAATTTTTCATCAACTGCCAGATCCTTCCGAGGTCTGGCAATTATTTTTTGTACGCAAAAAGAGCCGCACACCCATTAGTTAGTGCAACAGCTCTTTTAAAAATGCCGGCGACCGGAATCGAACCGGTACGATGTCGCCACCACAGGATTTTAAGTCCTGCGCGTCTGCCAGTTCCGCCACGCCGGCACATTTCATAAATAAGGCTTTCTATTACCTCAACAAATAATATTATAATATATATTCAGCATTTTGTCAACTTCTTTTTTTCTCATATAAAAAATTCTTTTGAATTTCCTATATGAGAAAACTACCATGCACATGAGCACAAGAGGTAACTAATGTTTCGCAATTGTGCGCGGCGCGCAACAAAAGATGCGTTGGCAAAGAAATTGGTCGCGTGGGCGCGTGAAACGCCCTTTTTGTCAGGCGCTATATTCTGCGTAAGATCCTTTGGTTTTCTTTTTTATCTGGTAAAGCGCTTCATCTGCATATTTTAAGAGGTCAGACAGGTTGGCGCCAGAATCTGCTGTCCAGACAAAACCGCTGGAGGCGCTTATGGTTTTTGATTCTGTGTCTGTCAAAGCAATATGGGTGCTTTTTAGTGCTTCATAGAAATCATTGAGAAATTTTTCGATTTCAGACTTTTCTTCACAATCAAAAATCATCATGCAGAATTCATCACCCGAACGTCTTGCGGTAAGGAAATGTTCCACGGGCATCGCATGCATCACAGATGAAAATACCTGAAGGTATTTATCCCCGGTATCGTGACCGAAATTATCGTTGATGGATTTAAAGCAGTCTAAATCCAACATAACAATGGCGCATAGTTTGCCGGCGGGCATGTTCTGCAGCAGCTCTTTGGCAAGATATTTAAAATGTTTATATTTGTAGAGTCCTGTAAGGGTATCATGGGTATTTTCATACAAGATCCGTTTTTTCTCCATAACATCCCTAGTAATATCTGTGACAGCCCCAAAATATTCTCCAGAAGATTCTGACATATGGATACGGACATACTTTTTCTCATTAATTTTGAAAAAATGGCTACCGCAATCCCACTGGCTTTAGACGGTGGGTTAAGGTAGCCAAACGTGGTGGTTTGTGTTATACTTGCGTTATGGGAACATGGAAATCTAAAAACAGACACAAGTATTTAT
>CATOOV010000145.1 GCA_951801955.1 uncultured Lachnospiraceae bacterium | reverse complement strand
AGCAGGTATTTTATACCACTTTCGTGGATAATATCGAAAACACCATAAAATCAACTGCTATTATGAATGCTTTAAAACAACTGATTGTGCAACAAGGATTTCATTTATAAAAGTTGTAAACTGGTGATAATAATATTCAACCGTATAGTTTTTTATAAAAAAATCACTCGTACTTGTTGGATATGTAATAACTTTATAAAGAACCTTCTTATCCCAATATTCTTTATATGACCCTTTTATTTGATTGACTTTAAAAGATTTTAACTTACTATTTGTTCCATAATAGACTTTTCTTGAATACCTTATTACAGAATCTACACTCTTTGCATCAGCGTTTCTATAAGGTATCATACTAAAAATAATGAAATAATAAGCAAAATATATGCTATTGTCTTTTTCATTGTATCCTCTCCATTTTTGATGTTTCAATATAAGCCCCTAAGTTCACTTATGTTTCTTGAGTTCACTGGTGTGATTGAACAGGATATTCCCTAAGTTTCATATCCTGTTCACATTTTATCCCTTTCAACGTCAATTTACATCACTCAAACTTCCCACATCAAAAATGTGATTCGCACATTGAAAAATCAATACTTTAGCTTATAAAATATTTTCATGCCACTATTTCTTTCCGTTCCAGAGCCTCCTTCATATATTGGGGAAGACGCTGAATAAAACTGGCAGTAAATTCTTCCAGCTGGGCTTCCGTGATGTGGAAATATTCCATAACTGCATCCATCAATGCATCCATGATTATGCACATGGAACGGCTGAATGTGATGTCTTCCATTTCATCCAGCAGACAGAAACACAGTTCGCATATTGTCCTATCATCCTCGTTTTCACGCTGGGCCACTGACAGCATCATATAACGGGAAAAGACGATGGCAACATGGGCATTTATGCCGTCATAGGAGATACCCCGGTACTCTTTCACAAGGTTCAGGTATGATTTGCATGCCTTGAAGAAGACCTCTATGTCCCAGCGTTTCCCATAGACCCGGATGATCTCTTCTTCGGAAAGTTCCGTATCCGTGCTTACGATCACCAGCCAGTCCTTCCGTTTGCTTTTATTGCGGACGTACACAAATTTTGCCGGGATGCTTCCGCCGTCTTTCTCAACCGTCACAGACACGGAAAGCAGATAACGGGAGCGGCCCCTGCGTTTTTTGTTCCGGCTGTAGATTTCCTTCACATTGAGTTTTTCACCGTTGTATAGGTATTTCGTCTTGCTTTTCTTGACCATGGCAATTGTGTCAAGGTGTTCCCCGTTTTTCAGCGCAACCATGGTCTTTGGTGCGGAAAACCAGCTGTCAAACAGGACATATCTGGCAGTGATGCCCGCACACCGGGCGGAATGGACCAGTTCCACCATGACATCTGTGGCTTTGCGCCGTGCCTGCAGGCGCCTCCTTCCAGCAAGGGAGCGGCCGTCACAGGCATTCCCTTCACAGAGAAGGTTCTTATCCTGCGCGGCGGAAAGCAGGCAGTGGCTGACCGGTACAAAGGAGTTCCCGTCCGACCAGCCAAGGGTAAGCATCCGGAACCCAGAACGGTATTTCATGGAGCAGTGGTCGAAGACCCTTGCAAGCAGTTCCGTCTTTTTCGACCGGGAGCGGTCAAACAGGCTGTCATCAATAATGAATACATCCTTGCGCTTTTCGTCAGTCAGGGGTTTCATGAAGCCGTTGATGACGCCGGCAGAAAGCAGTGTCGTGAAACGCTGCCAGTTCGTCCGGGCGTTGTTAAGAAAACGGTAGATGGTGTTTTTGGAGAACCCTTCCCTAAATGTACCTGTTTTCATCTGCATATAGAAACTCCTGTCGGAAAACATCATACAGAACAGAAAACGGAAGACATCCATTACAGGGATTCCTTTTTCTTTTCCGGCATTACATTTAAAGAGCAGCTTTCCAAGGTGGAACCTCTTCATAAATTTTGTGGCAAAATCAGAAACACTGTTTCCATTATCGGTTGTCTGTGGTATACTTGACATGGCATAAATCTCCTTGCTGTGTAATTGTTTTTAGACAACTCAATTATACCACATGCAAGAGTTTTGTGCCTTTTTTATAGGTTAAAGTATTGATTTTTCAAGGTTCAAAACACCATGCGGTGTGGGAAGTTTGAGTTTTTTATATATTGACGCCTTCCCTTTTTCTCCCACATATGTTATGATAGCGATAACAGGAGGCGATTTGCATGGAGATTAAAAAAGCGATACCCATAGGGGTTGAATCATATAAGGAAATTATTAAGAATGATTATTACTATATTGATAAGACACTGCTGATTATGGATCTGTTAACGCAGAAAAGCAAGGTCACCCTGTTCACCCGCCCGAGACGCTTTGGGAAAACACTTGCACAGAGCATGCTCCGCACCTTTTTTGAGGAAGAGATTGATGCGGATGGCAGAGCTGTGGATAACTCGGGGTATTTTTCGGGAAAAAAGATTATGGGGGCAGGCGCACAGTACACAGGGCATATGGGGAAGTACCCTGTTATTTTCCTGTCCATGAAATCCGCAAAGCAGCCGGATTTTGAAATGGCCTACAGCCGGGTTTTAACAGATATTGTCTCTGAATTTGAACGGCATGCCTACCTGCTGGAGGGAAATGTGTTAACACCGGCACAGAAAAAACGTTATAATGCTGTCCTTGAACAGAGTGCAGGGATGGCAGAAGTTACATTTTCCCTAAAATTCCTGTCGGATTGTTTAGAAAAGTACCATCACCAGAAAACAATTATACTGATTGACGAATATGACGTACCGCTGGAGAATGCCTATTTTAAAGGTTTTTATGACCAGATGATAGATTTTATGCGCTCCCTGCTGGAGTCTGCCTTAAAGACCAATGACTCCCTGCAGTTTGCCGTTATCACAGGCTGCCTGCGCATCAGCAGAGAAAGCATCTTTACTGGGCTGAACAATTTAGAGGTTGTCTCTGTCCTGGATGAAAATTATGCGGAGCATTTCGGTTTTACCCAGGGTGAAGTTGACAGCCTCCTGGATTTTTACAATGTAAGCTCTATCAAAGATGATGTAAAAAGCTGGTATGACGGGTATCTTTTTGGGGATACAGGAGTTTACAACCCTTGGAGCATTATTAACTATGTTAAGGACACAATATACCATAATACGGAATTCCCCAAGCCGTACTGGTCAAACACTTCCTCCAACAGTATTATCCACGAGCTGGTTGTAAAGGCGGACAGCAGCACTGTGCAGGAAATTGAACACCTGCTTATGGGGGAGGCCATAGAAAAGCCGGTTCATGAGGATATCACTTATGGGGACATACACCAGTCAGAGGATAACCTCTGGAATTTCCTGTTTTTTACCGGGTATCTGAAAGC
>CATOOV010000144.1 GCA_951801955.1 uncultured Lachnospiraceae bacterium | reverse complement strand
TGTTGTGAAATGCTTCTTAAGTGTAGCAAACGTCCTTAAACCTCTCTTAACGATTTATCTTCTCTGTCCACCTTAATCCCAAATAAGGTTTAATTCTCTGTAGCTCTGCTGCACAGCAAGCTAATACTGAGCAGAGCAAGGCTGGTTTTAATACCCCGTAGCTTGTGTTTCTTGTAGTGGCGGCTCTGCTTTGTTTGAATAATGGATATTCAGGGGAACGCCTAATAAGGGAGGGAGCGGACAGCAGATCGACAGCTTTCACAATCATGTTATAATAAACAAAAATCCAAAAGAGTGAAGTATTCACTTGACAATGTGGCAAAGAGCTTATGACGCAGGACGAGATCGCGGTCATGGACGGGGGCAAGTGCATTTTACAGGTGCGCGGTGTGCGCCCGTTCTTTTCGGACAAATTCGATATAACGAAGCACCCGAAATACAAGTACTTCTCCGACGCAGACCCGAAGAACGCCTTTGACATGGAAAAGCACATCAAACGCCGCCCCGCCATTGTGAAGCCAGAGGAAGAATTTGACTACTACGAGATTGACGGGGAGGGCTTACAGGAGGACACAGACCATGAGTGAACACCCCGGAACTGACAGGCGGCGGTTTACGGTGTTTGTCAACCCGAAAATCCGGGAGGAACAGCGGCGGGAAGCTGCCCTGCGGAAATTTATTAAGGATTGTGAACGGCTCTACGAGAAGAACCGGGCGCATTTACAGGAGGACGCAAGAAATGAATAAGCGTATCAGAAAGAAACAGGAAAAGCAGCGGAAGCAGCTTGAAATGAAGTGGCTGCTGGATATGGCAGTCGCCATTGACACAGCAATACAGGAGTATTGGCAGTGGCGGGAGGAAATGGAACGCCGTTATTTGGAGCTTTACGTGGAGGAAATAGCCCGCCGCATGGGGCTTATCCCGAAACTCCAGGGAAAGGGTTTTCTTTTGCCTGCATAGGAAAAAGAAGCCGGGTTCCCTACTCTCCGACTTCCGGGATAAACTCCAATTTTTCTTTATGGGCAGCCTTAAGATGCGTTTAGAAGCATAAAACCTTATGCTGAGTTACATGAGCTACAGATTTTTAACCGTTCACTACAAAATCTATACCATCTGTCAGATTCAATAAAATTTTTTTACTATCCGCCGATATTAAAAGCAAAGAGGTGAGCAAATGACCATAGCCATATGCGATGATGAAAAAATCATCTGTGAACAGATAGGAAAATTAGTAAAAAAACAAATACCCGATTGTAATATAGAACTGTTCGCGTCTGGAGAAACATTGTTAAAAGAAACGAAAATATTTGATATCATATTTCTTGATATACAAATGGATGGTATAAACGGAATTCAGACAGCAAGAATGCTGCGGAATAAAAAAGAAGAAGCCTTGTTGATTTTTATTACGGGCTTAAAAGAGTATGTATTTGAATCCTTTGACGTATCCGCCTTTCATTATCTTTTGAAGCCGATTGAAGAGAAAAAATTTGCAGAGATATTTGCCAGGGCTGTGGCAGCGGCAGAGAAAAAAAGGGGATTAGCGGAAGAACCGTTTTTTATTAAGTCAAATGGAAAAACGATTATTTTGAGCAGGAACCATATTCTGTACGTTGAAAGCCAAAATCGAATGGTAAATTTTCATACGGCAAATGAATGCTTGGAATTATATTCTGATATGAGAGATTTGGAACAACAGTTAGGCAGAAATTTCTATCGCTGTCACAGGGGATATATCGTGAATATGGGGCATATTGCCGAGTTTGGGAAGGATCGTATAGCCCTGACAAATGGAGAAACTATATGTCTTTCCAGAAGAAAATACAAGGAGTTTGTAAAAGTGTATATGGATTATCTGAGAAAAGGAGGGGCACTTCTTGAATCATTTTAATCTGCTGATGGTTTTGCAGACTCTTGTGGATTTTTTTGAGGGATATTTTTTGCAGCAGTTTTATGGAGATTTTTTTGCTGAACGCTTCCGTAGAAAATCCTGGAATCAAATGGGTGTTGTTATTGCATATGTTATGTTTCAGTATATAAAGAAATTATTTTTGCCGACAGATTACCGAATGTTTTACATAACAGAAAATTTGATTTTGACCTTTTTCTTTTTACTTTTCCTGGGCTTGTGCTTTTATAAAAATATCGGGTTGATTAGTATTTTTCTCGTTGTCAGTTTTATGTCCATACAGGAAACGAGCCGCATATCCGCACTCATATTTCCTTATATCGCTGACTTGCCAGCAAACATGGTTTGGCAGCATATGGAAAGCCATGGTATTCTTTTTATAGCCCTAATCGTTAACGGAACATGGCTTCTGAATTACCTGATTCGTATATTGATTATGTATAAGTCCTTAAAAAGTATCCGGGAACATTTTCATGAAAAGCATTTTTCCATTCATTCCGTAGAGGTACAGTTTTTGCTAATACCCGGACTGACAAGTTTATGTATCAGTATTTTGTTAAATCTTATTATGTTTCGCACCAGTGAAAGAGGCGGACAGGAGTTTTTATTTGACATATACCCGGTTTTAAGGCTGTTTATGCCATTCATGTTGGCACTGTCCCTGTTATCAATTCTGTATGGAGTAAAATTATTCCAGGATATGATTCTTTTGAACAGAGAGAGAAGCAGCCGGGTGGTTCTGGAAAACCAGATAAAAAGTATGCAGGAATATATAGAGGAAATAAGAAGAGTGCAATCGGGAATCCGTGGTATGAAACACGACCTGAAAAATACGCTTGCGGTAATCATGCAGCTTACCCCTAAGGAAAGGGGAACTGAGGAACTCTGTCATTATCTGGCCGGATTCAATGAGACCATGGGCAGCCTGGAATACAGGTTTCATTCGGGAAATACCGTTGTGGACGCTTTACTGAATATGAAATATCATGAAGTCACACTCACCATACCAGATTTACGATTAGAAACCGATGGGCTGCTCTTTCCTGATACATTTGCAATTCAAAGCTATGACTTAAGTATTATTGTAGGAAACGCTTTAGACAACGCAGTCCGTGCCTGTAAGAAGCTTAAAGAAGAAAAGCCAGAAGCGAAAGTTTATATAAAACTTTCTTCTTTTCAGAAACGAAAGATGTTCTTTCTGGAAGTGGAAAACAGCTTTAACGGAAAATTAATTTTAGAAAAGTCGCAGGAATTTCCTGTTTCTGACAAAGAGATTGGGGAAAGCCACGGTATGGGATTGGCCAATATAAAATACACAGTTGAAAAATATTATGGTGCAGTAGAATGGGAGGTGAAGGGCATGGCTTTTATTTTATCTGTAATGATAAAAAATGAATAAAATATATAAATTTAGAAAGGTGGATATAGAAGTATGAAGATTACGGGATATCAAACTATGAGTGCTTCCTTTTCCAGAAATCAAATGTTTTGGAATACAAGACAGATGAAGTCAGAAAATCGTGGAAACAGTAACCTGCCGGGGGGAGATAGAGACACTGTGACGATTTCTTTTTTGGGGCAGAATAGCAACAGCCGGATTAGAAATTTAATGGAACAGAAACAATCTTTACTGGAACGGAAAAACCAGTGGGTCAATTCTGCTCTTGAGAATGGGCAGGATATAAAATCCATTCACGATATGTTAGAGTCTTATGAAGAACAGCTAAACGAACTGGAACAACAAATTTCGCAGGAAATGGCAAG
>CATOOV010000143.1 GCA_951801955.1 uncultured Lachnospiraceae bacterium | reverse complement strand
ATACGGATATGTGATGTGCTGGACTGTGAACTGAAGGACGTGGTGGAACTGGTAAAAACAGAGGAATAATCTCTCACATTTTTGAAAACAGGAATTGCAGATACCATGCAGTTCCTTTTGTTTTGCAGAAAATCAGTCCTTTTTGCGTTTCTGCCTTGCACTGTTCCGCCGTTTTTTCGCATCAGGCTCCAAGATTTCAGACTGACCGAGTATATCCGCCATATCGTCAATATTCTTTTCAGTCGGCTTGATTTTCAAAAACTGGCTGAATATGTAAGCAAGTTTCTGTTTGGAAGTGCCTGCGAAGCTTTCTGCCTTTTCGATGATTTCTTCAAAATACTCAGTTACGGTTTTGGGCGGGGCAGAATCAATATCGCCTTTGTGGGCGTTCCTGATGTCCCTGATAATGGTATGCATATCATCATCAATCACATGGGAAAAATACTCATTCAATTCAAGGTGTGATGCTTTTAATACATTTAATTGCAGGTTATATTCATCGGGATTGTGGCGTTTGAGCAATATCTTTCTGCCTGTTTCCACCGCAAGGTTGAGTGACTTGACCTGCATATCGGCAAGACCGTCCACATATATCTCCAAGTCAAGCATGAGCTTTCGGAACTGCTCATGGGTGATAAGTTCTGACAGGAGCAGCGTGTTTAATTTCCGGTCTTTGAGAAGCGACAGGGCGGCGTCGCTCAGGTGCAGGTCGGATATGGAGATATTGCCAAGCTGCCTGTTTTCGGTCATACCAAGCAGATAGTCGGCTGATACTCCGTAGAATTTTGCCAAGTCAAAGATATTCCTGTGGGGTATTTCCTTATAATCATCAGATTCGTAAGAACCAAGCGTGGAAGCCGGAATTTTTGTCTGCTGTGATAGCTGCTCTAAAGTCAGTCCGTTTTCCACACGCAGGTCTTTCAGGCGTTCCTGAATACTTAATTGTGTTTTCATTGATAAATCCTATGTAAAACTAAGGAATTCTTAGGTGGTGTTCTTTATCACCTTAGAATTTCTTTTCACATTTCCTTTCACGAAAAACAGAATATCACATAAAACGACGGATTACTACCATATTTTTCTAGCATGATAGAAATTTTTAGTTTTAGGGCGAATTTCTGACATGATGGATATACGGGAAAGCAGGCTGTTTTGCTGGATAATGGCAGTACAATTAAATGACTGTCCAAGCTGACATATACCGCCAAGACCAATTTTAAAGTAATTTGAGCGCCAATACTGGACGACACAGTGCCGACAAGGGTTGCCTGTCAGGAAACAGCAAGGGGAGAACAGCAGATTTATAAAACCGCCCAATTTGGGGCAGAGAATGGGAACCGGAGAAAGGGGTATGGAATGAAATTATCAAGATATGAACAAGAAATTGTAATCAACTTCAATGCAGATGAGAAGGAAGCAACAGTTTACACAGCTAATCCGGCGTGGGTGCGGAAAATGGATAAGCTGTGCAATGAATTTCCGGAGATAATCCGGTTAAAATCGTGGACAGAAATTAGCAAGACATATGTTCTCCCAAAGAATCTTGTAAAGATAGGGAAACCAAGAACATTGAGTGAAGCACAGCTTAGGCATTTGCGGGAGTTACAAAACAAGGCATAAGATTACGAAAATAATTTGAAATTAAGAAAACCAATCACTTTTCTTCTGCCTGTATTCATTTGGACTCATATGATAATGCTGTCTAAACTTACGGCAAAAATAGCCAGAACTTGAAAATCCCGTTTCTTCTGCAATGGAAGAAACAGATTTTTGAGTGGCATAGAGCTGTTCGGCAGCCTGCGCTAGTCTGTATTGGATGAGATACGCTACCGGAGAAATATGGATACCCGACTGAAAAATGTTTAAAGCCCCACTTTTGCTGATAGATGCAGATGCTGCAATCATTTCAAGAGTAATTTCTTCCATGTAGTGATCATGAATATACTGCATCATAGCTTGTAACCTTGCCTGCTTGTGATTTAAACGATGATTATCGCTAGAACCGGAATCCAAGTCTATATTTTTTAACAATATGTTCCAAAGCTGAAATAGAAGTTGTACTGTACATAATTCATTATCCTGCTCTGTCTCCTGAAGGGTAAAAATTTGTGACAAAAGTTGCAGAGCATTGCTTTCCCATGTTGCGTATGGACTAAAAATCTGATATGGAACAGACGAGTTTATAACAGGGAGGATATACTTTTCGTAAATAAGACTTTTTTCAGGCGCTAACAGGGTTGGTGAAAAAACAATATTTGGGGTATATGTACTGTATTGTGCTTCAAAACGGTGCAGTATACCGCTGTTGACAAATATTCCGTAACCTTTATGCAGTTCTATTTTGCTTGTTCCTACAAGGCAGAGTGCAGTGCCTTCGGCAACAAACAGGAATTCCAGTTCATGATGCCAGTGCCAGTCAATGCGGTGGAAGTCAAATTGCCAAATATTTTCGGGATAGTATGCAAAAGGATAACTATTGTTGCCATGCTGGATGGTTTCTCGCAGTGTTTCATCTGTAGTTATCTTAAAAATGCCCATAGCGTATCTCCTCATTAAAACAAAATAGAATTTGTTATATTATACCATAAATATGTGATTTTGTGCAATGACTGGATATAAATTATGCGATATAATCTCATTCGTTAGGAGGGAATAAAATGGAAAACCAATATAATAAAACAATTACAGCCTGCTTTGTGGGATATATCGTACAGGCTGTAGTCAACAATTTTACACCACTGCTGTTTTTGTTTTTTCAGAAAAGCTATCATATTCCGCTTTCTCAGATTACGTTGCTGGTGACTTTTAATTTTGGAATACAACTGTTGGTTGATCTTCTTTCAGTCGGATTTATAGATAAAATAGGGTATCGTGCATCAATGATTATAGCTTATGTTCTATCAGCGGCAGGTTTAATTCTTCTTACGGTCTTGCCGGAGATTTTACCAGTACCCTTTATCGGAATTTTGATTGCTGTAATGATTTATGCAATTGGTGGTGGACTTTTGGAAGTTCTAGTCAGTCCAGTTGTTGAGGCGTGCCCTTCTGACAATAAGGAGAAGGCAATGAGTATGCTTCATTCTTTTTATTGTTGGGGACATGCCGGAGTCGTACTCATTTCAACATTATTTTTTTATGTGGCTGGTATAGAAAATTGGAAAATTTTAGCTGCTATTTGGGCAGTTATCCCAATTGGAAATGCTTTTGCATTTGCCAAGATTCCAATTGCACCGTTGATTGAGGACGGAGAGTCAGGGCTTGAATTAAAGGATTTGTTTCGGATAAAAGTATTTTGGATCTTGCTGATTATGATGGTATGCGCAGGGGCAAGCGAGCAGGCAGTAAGCCAATGGGCGTCAGCTTTTGCAGAAAAAGGACTTGGAATTTCCAAGGCAGCGGGTGATTTAGCGGGACCGATGGCGTTTGCAGTTTTAATGGGGATGTCAAGATTATTTTATGGTAAGTATGGCGATCGTATTCATTTGGAGCGCTTTATGGTTTATAGTAGTTTTTTGTGTGTTTTGTCTTATTTGGGAATTTCTCTTTTTCCCATTCCGCTGTTTAACCTGATTGCCTGTGCTGTCTGTGGGCTGTCAGTTGGAATCATGTGGCCGGGAACTTTCAGCAAGGCATCAGCAGCTTTGCCCAAAGGTGGAACAGCCATGTTTGCGTTATTGGCTTTAGGTGGAGATATAGGCTGTTCGGGAGGCCCTACATTGGTTGGAATGGTATCAGGGACACTGGGGGATAACCTAAAGATGGGAATTTTGGCAGGTATTATT
>CATOOV010000142.1 GCA_951801955.1 uncultured Lachnospiraceae bacterium | reverse complement strand
GGAGGTATTTTTTGCCACTTTCGTGAAAAAGAGCGAAAGTATAATAAAATCATCTGCCCTTATGAGAGCCTTAAAATACCTTGTTCAGCAAAAGGAGCGCTATTTATAATAGTTGTAAAGTGGTGTAGAACAACAGAATTGCGGTTAAATGATTTTTTGTGTTTCAAGATTGATAAAAATAATAGTAGGTAATTACGAAACTATCAAATGATTGAAGTTTCAAAGACAATTTATACACTTTTATCTAACTATTTTCATCATACAAAAGCACGAAATGCACGGCGCACCAAACATTCCAACAAGCCTCTTATTACAAAGAATCATGTTTAGCAAAGGCTTCCATAGTTCTTTACGTTTTGCTTCCATGGTGCTGGAATGCATTTCTTACCTTTTGTATGGGAAAATAGTTACTGTCAAATTTCTTGAATTGTATAGGAAACTTATAAAACGATTGCGTTTCGCAAACGCCTAAAAAAATAAGAGAAGGGAAAGGAGAAGATTTATGAGAAAAATGAAAAAATTAATGTCCCTGCTTTTGGCTGTAGCCCTGCTGATAGGAATTTTGCCGTCTATGGGCATGGTACATGCAGAGGAAGATCTGCTGGCAGGCACAGAACTTTTGGCACGCTATGAGTTCCAAGAGGGAGGAAAGGATTCCTCTGGAAATCACAATGACGCAGTGATAGGCAATGGGGTTACGGTACAAAATGGAATTGCTTCCCTGCCTGGAGGTACGGCAGATAGTCCTGCTTATATTACACTGCCCCAGGGGATGTTTGACAAGCAGGATACTTTGACAATCACCATGTGGTTAAAGGACAACGATCCCCGAAGTAGCTGGCTTGCCGCTTTTTTCTTTGGAAGCCAGAATAACAGTAATCAGAAACCTACAAACTACTACTATTTTGTGCCATGTGAAAAACAGCATAATACCTTAAAACTGGTGATGACTGATTCAGTAAACGAATCCAATCCGGGAAGTACAGAAAAAGGTTTCAGAGAGAGTATTAATACAGAGGGATATCATGGGGTATGGACCCATTATGCCATTGTAATCCGACCAGATTCCATGAGCTGTTATATTGACGGAGAATCTGTTGGAATCCAGCCTGTATCAAGGAAAGTCAGTGATTTCGGCACTGGTCTGCAGTCTTACATAGGGAAATCAAATTATCCAGACCCATTGTATCAGGGGGACTTCAAGGATTTCCGTATTTATAAGAATGCTTTAAGTGAAGCACAGGTAAGGCAGGTGGCAGGTATTAAAGATAATGTTGAAAATTATACCATGGACATTGACGGAGACAATGTGACAAAGACGTTAAGTGACAGCCTTTACGGATTGTTTTATGAAGATATCAACAGTGCGGCAGATGGCGGATTGTATCCTGAGATGGTAAAGAATTATTCTTTTGAAAACGCTTATATGCAAAAAGGCAATGAGGGAAGCGATTATTTTAAAAAGAATGGGTATGAGACCGTCGGACATTATAAACTCCACTGGGTAGCATCTCCAGAAGAAAATTTTGACGTAAGCCCCCAGAGTGCACAAGGTACAGGGGAAAGCCTCAACGAAAATAATCCCCATTATGCAGTTTTAACAGGAAATGTATCCCTTGAAAATGGAGGCTTTGCTCCGCAAAGTAATCCCAATGGAGCCGCAATGCCTGTAAAACCTTATGATGCAGAGAAAAAAACAGGGATTTATACGTTTTCTGTCTATGCAAAAGCACAGAATGGCTACAATGGAAAATAAAAAGTAAAATTAGTGGACAGCAACCGGAATGTTTTGACCAATGAGCAGGAGATTTCTTTGAATGCAGACGGCACCTGGAAAAAGGTTTCAGCAGAACTTACCTCTAAAGCGACAGAAAATATCAAAGGAAAGTTAATGCTTACAGTAGAAGGCGCTGGAACAAATGATAAACTTTTCCTGGATATGGTTTCCGTCGTACCCCATGACAGTTATGGGTATGGAAACAAAAATTATGCATATGGAGTGGGGATCCGCCAGGATCTTTTAGATCTGATGATGGATTTGAATCCAAAGTTTATGCGTTTTCCAGGTGGTTGTATTGTAGAAGGGTTTAACTGGGAAGGGCTTTACGATTGGAGAGATTCCATTGGACCATTGGAAGAACGCAAAAGCGCTACAAACCGTTGGGAAAATTGGAACAATAAAAACCGTACTTGGGGATATATGCAGTCCTATGGGTTTGGATATCATGAACTTTTGTGCTTGTGTGAAGATTATGGTATGGAGCCGTTTCCGATTTTGAGTGCAGGAGTCCTCTGCCAGTATGAGACAAAGAATGTAGAGGCAAAAACTGGGGAAGAATTGAAGCGTTTTATAGATATGGCTACACAACTTCTGGATTACTGTTGGGGGGATGCCTCTAACAATGAGTGGGCGGCAAAGAGAGCGGAAAATGGACATCCAGAGCCGTTTAACTTGAATTATCTTGGAATTGGAAATGAAAACCTCCAAGCAAAGTATTTTGACAATTTTGACGTAATCAAAGATGCCGTAGAAACTTATGTAAAGACAAATTATCCAGACCATAGCCTAAATATTATCTCCAGTGCAGGACCAACTTCCACTGGTAATGATTTGGAATATGCCTATGACCGTCTGGCACAGACAATGCCTGGACAGACCCTTGTAGATGAGCATTATTATGAATCCGAATCTTTTATGTATAACCAGTCAGATCGGTATGATTATTACCAGCGTACCAATCAAGGCGGAAGTAATGTATTTGTAGGCGAATATGCCATCAGAGGAAATAATAAATACAATACGGCGCTTGCAGAAGCATGTTATATTACTGGGCTTGAGCGGAATGCCGATGTGGTAACCAATATCTCTTATGCACCATTGCTTTATAAGGTTGGTAGTTTGAGCTGGGATCACGACTTGATTTATTTTGATGAATTTAATACTGCAAAATCTACCAATTATTATGTACAAAAGATGTTTTCCAATAATTATGGTACGGAGCTGATTGGAACAGAATTACAGTCAGAGGAAAAAGACTATGGAAATTATGGAAGCCCTATTTTGGGAACCAGCTCTGCATCAGGATCCATAGATAAAATTACGGTATATGATAAAAATGGTAAAATTCTTTTGGAAGATGATTTTAATGATAATTCCAATGGATGGGCACAGTTTGGAAGCCAGGAAAGCGGGAATAGTTTTACAATCAGTAATGGACGATTGACATTTACAGGGACAAATGGTATCAATGCCATATACCTTCCAAAAGCAGTGCAGGAAAAGTGGACAGATTATAGAATTGAAGTGACAGGAGCCGTAAAGACAGATGGATCTGGAGGAGTTGTGATTGGCGCAGGTTATGAGAGACAATATTATTGGTACCATTTAGGAAAAGACGGCGCAGGTGTTTGTATGGAAGTCACAAGGCCAGAGCGGGGAAAGACAGACCTTACAACAAAAGTCCTTGGAAATAATTACGCCAATAAACATTACAAGATAGAAGGACTGACAACAATCCAAGCCAATGACCCTATGGAGATCACATTTAATTTTGGTGTAAATGGGAAATTGGAAGCAAATTTCACAAGCAGAAGCCTTGGAAGCCTTCAGACCTCCAAATACGATTTTTCAAGTGAACTGAATCAATATCAGACAGATATTTACCAGGTAGTCAATAAAGATAAAGATTATGTGTATATTAAGATGGTAAATCCTGACAGAAAGCGGAAATCTATCCAGTTGAAAAAATGGCTACCGCAATCCCACTGGCTTTAGACGGTGGGTTAAGGTAGCCAAACGTGGTGGTTTGTGTTATACTTGCGTTATGGGAACATGGAAATCTAAAAACAGACACAAGTATTTATT
>CATOOV010000141.1 GCA_951801955.1 uncultured Lachnospiraceae bacterium | reverse complement strand
GGCGATAAGGCAGATACGGGCTGGCGGGAAGAATACCGCCGTCTTGGATTTGCAGAACGGGAACTGCTTGTGGAATATGGCTACCCGACGCAGCGTTTCGTGCTTCCACCGAAAAACAAGGAGGAAACAGATAATGACCGAAACACAGAAAAACCCGTTAGCAGAGAGCTTTAACGCCCTATCCCTTATCAGATTTGCTTTCCCAAGCATGGTGATGATGCTGTTTATGGGATTATACACCATTGTAGACACGATTTTTGTAGCAAGGTTTGTAGACACGAACGCCTTGTCGTCCATCAATATCGTCTGCCCCGTCATCAATCTGATTGTCGGTCTGGGGACGATGCTTGCAACAGGAGGAAGTGCGGTCGTTGCGAAGAAAATGGGGAATGGAAACACAGAGGAAGCCAGAAGCAATTTTACGTTGATTGTCGTGGCAGGGGCGGTTATCGGTCTGCTGATTACAGCGGCAGGGCTTTTCTTTTTGGATGAAATCATCTGGGGATTGGGTGCAAGTGAAATATTGTTCCCATATTGCAAGGATTATCTGACGATACAGCTCATTTTCGCCGCTTTTAACATGATACAGGTGCTATATCAGAATCTGTTTGTGACGGCGGGGAAACCGACATTAGGCTTAGTGCTTGCTGTTCTGGCGGGGATTGCCAATATTGTTTTTGATTATGTCTTTATCGTTTTACTGCAAATGGGAATCAAGGGAGCAGCTATTGGGACAGGCATCGGATATATGATACCGACAATTATCGGTACAATATTTTTTCTGATGAAAAGAAGTGAGCTGCACTTTTGCAAGCCTGACATGGACGCATCTGTTCTGCTGAAAAGCTGTTCCAATGGTGCGTCGGAAATGGTAAGCCAGTGTTCGACTGCCGTAACGACATTTCTGTTTAATGTAACAATGATGAAGCTGCTAGGCGAGGACGGCGTAGCTGCGATTACAGTACTCATCTATTCGCAGTTCCTCTTAACAACGCTTTATATTGGCTTTTCTATGGGAACAGCCCCCGTCGTAAGCTATAACTATGGGAGCGGGAATGTAAAACAGCTAAAAAAGACTGTCCGTATCTGTTTCAGCTTTATAGCGGGGATTTCCATATTTGTATTTTTATTTTCCCTGCTTGGTGGAGAAAGCATTGCAAAGGTATTTGCGGAGAACAACAGGAATGTTTTTGAGATTACAAAGAATGGATTTAGCATTTTTTCATTCAGCTTTCTGTTCTCTGGATGCAATATTTTTTCATCCGCTTTATTTACAGCGTTATCCAATGGAAAAGCATCGGCAACCATATCTTTCCTGCGGACATTTGGATTTATTATGGTGTTCCTTTTGGCATTGCCGAAATTTTTAAAGGTAACGGGCGTATGGCTTGCAGTCCCGCTTGCGGAGCTTTTCACACTTATGCTGACGATATATCTGCTATGCAGGCATCGAAAACAGTACCATTATTTTTGAAAGAAAGGCGGGCAGGAAATTGAAACAGACAGAATGGATATTATGCCCTGTCTGCGGGAGCAAAACCCGCAGCAGAATTAGGGAGGATACTATTCTGATAAATTATCCTCTCCGCTGCCCGAAATGCAGGCAGGAAAGCTTGATAGAAGTGAGAAATTTACAAACAATAGTCATCACAGAGCCAGACATATTAGATGCAGAGCCGAGAAAAAAGTGAGCAATCACAGTTTTTCGGCTTTTATAGTATTGGAATCTTCTTGAATCGGTAACGTGGCGGCATGGTTGAAATCAAATTTTTATTCTTATACACTATACTTGTGTTTACAAAAGATAGCAGAAAAAGAGAGGAAATATAAATCGGATTAAGCTATCCTTAACGGCAAGGAGGTAAAAGGATGGAATGGTTGAAAAAGCTTGGAAAAGCCATTGATTACATAGAAGATAATCTGGACAAGGAAATATCGTATGATGAAGCAGCCCGCATTGCGTGTTGTTCCCCCTATTATTTCCAGCGTGTTTTTTCCTATGTTTCGGGTGTGTCGTTGGCGGAATACATACGCCGCCGAAAAATGACGCAGGCGGCATTTGAATTGCAGCGGACAGACAGCAGGGTAATAGACGTTGCATTAAAATATGGGTATTCCTCTCCGACTTCTTTTCATCGGGCTTTTCAGAATGTTCATGGCATCATGCCAACAGCAGCTAAGCTAGGGGAAAGCGTCCTGCAAGCATATCCGTCAATTCAGTTTAAGATTGAAATCACAGGAGGAAGCGCTATGGCATATCGCATTGCAAAAAAGCCGCCCCTGCGTATTGTGGGCATCCGTATCCCTTTGACTTCGGATATGGAAGATAATTTAAGGATAGTCCCAGAGTTTTGGAAAGTGTCATTGCAGGGAAAACAATTTTTTGAAATATGCAGGCTGTCTAATGGAGAACCAAGAGGAATTTTAGGAATCAGCGTATATAGAAACCCGAAAGATATTTATTACTACATCGGTGTTGCTACAAATTCCTCTGCTCCTGCGGGCATGTATGAATGTGAAATCCCTGCGGCTACATGGGTGATATTTGAAAACAATGGGCGTTTTAAGGAAGATGTGCAGAGTGTGTTCAAGCGGTTCTATATGGAATGGCTGCCGTTCTCTGGGTATAAATATGCGGAGCTGCCAGATATTGAAGTGTATCCGATTTGCAGCGGACAGCCAGTAAACGGACATTCCGAAGTATGGATTGCAGTCAGTAAGGAGGATGATTAAACGGTGTATCATTTAAGGTTAAAGGGCGACCATTATGAAATGGGAGTGAAGCGTGGAAGGATATTCAAAAAATGTCAAGTTTCTTTCCCTCTCCATTTGGATGGATTTCAACTGGAACATGGGGAACGGAGCGAAGCGGCATTAAGAAAATATTTCCCAGAGGTATGTGAGGAAATCAGAGGGGTGAGCGACGCCATAGGTGCGGATTATCTGCGTTTTGCTTCTTGGATGCTATGTATGGGATGCTGTATGTATAACTTGGAGAATAATATTCCCATTGAAGTTCGGGGCTGTACTGCTTTCGCATATGCAAAAGGCGGAAGAATCCTATATGGCAGAAACAATGACTTGCCGCCTTATCTGCGGGAGGGGAGCAAAAGTGAAATCTATGACCCGAAAAACGGAAATAGATTTCAAATTACGACATCCTCTTTTATTAACGGGGAGGAGGGAATAAATGAACATGGGCTTGTAGTTGCAATGACTTTTGTAATGACCAGCCTTGATAAAATACAGGCGGGATTTAATTCCTGTTTCATTGTGCGGTATCTGCTTGAAAAAGCGGATAATACGGAGCAGGCGGTTTCTTTACTTATGGAACTTCCAATCGCATCTAACTGTAATATTTTGCTTGCAGATAAAAGCGGTGATATGAAAGTGGTTGAATGTACGCCGTCCATGAAAAAAATCCGAGATGCAGAAAGTTTTGATAATGGAAGAATTATTTGTACTGTCAACAGTTTTATATCTGAAGAAATGAAATCATACGATGATGCAAATGGGGATGATTATGATTCCCATAAACGGTATCAAGTTGTCATGGACAGTTTTGCTTCGGGACGGATAAAAGATGATTATATTGAAACCACCAAGCAGCTTTTAAAGGGCGATTATGGCTTTATGTGTCAGTATGACAATGAGCCCGATTTTGAAACAGTTTGGAGTTCCGTATTTGACTTAGAAAGTTTAACTGTTTACCGTGCGGAGGGCGACCCAAGAAAAAAGAAATTTATGATGGACAACCGACTGCATGACTTAAAAATGAGAGGGCAGGCAGTTGAGTGAGCAAACAGGTGAAGGGGTTTAAAAATCCTTTCACCTGTTTTCCTTTATGGCAAAAACGGGACGGCTCTTTGACAACGGAATAGCCATTCACCAAATACATTCTCTTTGTGACTG
>CATOOV010000140.1 GCA_951801955.1 uncultured Lachnospiraceae bacterium | reverse complement strand
AAATAGCATAGGATAATAAAATACAAATAGGGATGGTGCAGCCCGAATTAACGCCTGTGGAGATAGTAGGTTGCGAGGTCATAGAAGCAGGAAGCCCATTGGCTTTAGACAATGGGTAGTTCACATTCAAAATAACAAGCTGGCAAAAGTGACAAGACCAGCAAAGGGACAGCCGAATGTCACTGGTACCCTGACAGCAGAAATTAAATATAACCAGGCAACAGCAACAAGGAAATTCGATGTGACAGTTCTGGCACAGTATACAGATAAACAGATTGTTGACCACGATGCAGAGGCGGTAAAGAAATCTTTGGGTGATTTGTCTGCCGTGATGTCAGATATTGTGCTGCCCTCCACAGGAGAATGGGGTTCTGCCATTACATGGGAGAGTTCTAATCCTGCAATTGTAATTGAAAATGGTGTGGCAAAGGTCACAAGGCCTGCAATTGGTTCTGAAAATGCAGTAGGAAAATTAACGGCATCTCTTTCTTCAGGAACAGAAAATAAAACGCTGGAACTGGATACCACTGTAATTGCATTGCGTGAATCCCTTTCCATTAAAGAAGTAGAGGAAATCAACGTAACAACGTTGAAAGGGCACAGCCCTTCCCTTCCCAATTTTGTAAAGGTAACATATTCTGACAATACTACCAATAAATTAAAGACAATTTGGCCCATAATTATTGAGGAGGACCAGTATGCAGCAGCAGGAACTTTCCAGGTAGAAGGGTCTATTGTAGGAGAAACGAAAAAGATTACTGCAAAAGTTACAGTGGTAGACCAGGAAGAAGTGGCAAAGGCTGCAGTTTCAGAAAGTTTTGATTTAAGTGATATTACTTTGGATCAAATTGGAGATAGTGGATCTATTTTGACACAGAACCGTGACAGGGATCTTGCATATCTGAAACTGCTGGATAATAAGCGTATGCTTTACAATTTCTATAAGACCTTTGGTCAGGAGGAGAAAATTAAGAATGTTGAGCCTTTGGGCGGATGGGATGAGCCTACTGGGCTGCTTCGCGGACATTCCACCGGACATTATATGTCAGCGTTGGCGCTTGCCTATGCTTCCACAGGAGACGCAGAAATTAAGGCAAAGCTGGATGAAATGGTCCATGAGCTTCGTGAACTTCAGAAACTGTCTCAGGGGGATCCCAAGGCATTTACGTCTAAGGGCGTAGACCAAACATTATGGAGCACCAACCCACAGGAATGGGGAGAAGGATTCCTCAGTGCATATTCTCCAGATCAGTTTGCATTGCTGGAAAAATACACCCCATATCAACAGATTTGGGCGCCTTATTATACATTACATAAGTTAATCGCTGGCTTTATTGACGCTTATACATACACAGGAAATCAAGAAGCGTTAGACACGGCAAAGGCACTTGGAAAGTGGACTTACAACCGTTTGACTGGCTGCACACAGGAGCAGCTTACAAAGATGTGGGATATGTATATTGCCGGCGAATTTGGCGGATTCAATGAATCTATGGCGCAGCTCTATGTATATACTAAGGATGAGGATTTCCTAAAAGGCGCGAAGTTATTTGATAATACGAAATTTTTCGATAAACTTGCTACAAATGTAGATGATATTCAGGGACGTCATGCCAACCAGCATATCCCTCAGATTATCGGCGCTATGGAAACTTATGAAGCAACTGTGGCAAAGGGCTCACCGGAAGTAAAATATTATGACATTGCTGAGAATTTCTGGCAGATGACAGTCTCTCGTTATGCATATTCTATTGGAGGGGTGGGAACTGGCGAGAAGTTTACCGATCCCTACCAGCAGGCAAATAACATTGCCGGAACTACAAACTGTGAGACTTGTGCGGCATACAATATGCTGAAACTTACAAAAATGCTGAACAATTACAATCCTGATAATGCAGAATATATGGACTATTATGAGAGAACACTCTATAATCAGATCCTTGCATCCCAAACTCCGAATGTTACCAGTGACCTCCACAATGGAACTACTTATATGCTTCCTATCGGTCCAGGATCTATAAGAAGTTTCGGTGATGATTACAATGCATTTACCTGCTGCCATGGTACAGGTATGGAAAATCATGTGAAATACCAGGAGGCAGCATACGCGAAAACAGCAGAAACTTTATATGTAGGTTTATATCTTCCCTCCACAGTTACTTGGGAAGAAAAGGGCATAAAAGTGGCACAGGAAACATCGTTCCCATCAGAGACTACGAAACTTACGGTTGCGGCGATGGAAGGCAAGACGCCACAGAACTTCAATATGAAACTGCGTGTTCCCTACTGGGCGACCAAGGGATTCCAGGTGAAAGTAAATGGGGAAACCAAAGAAATCAATGCCGAAATCAGCACTTATGCACTATTGGAAGGAATCAAAGCTGGTGATATCATTGAGATTACAATGCCATGGGATCTGCATCTTGACAAGACACCAGATACCATCAGAAAATCTACGGTGGCAAGCGTAATGTATGGACCCTTTGTTATGGCAGCACAGAACGACAGTACTGATTGGAAGACCTTGGTATTATCTGAAAATTTGCCGGACTCCATAAAAACAGGAGTGAATGAAAAAAATGGATTCCCAACATTGACTGCAAACGGTTATAATTTTGCACCTATGTTTGCACCAGAATATGCAACACAGGCATACCATGCATACTTTAAGATCATTACCGCGGCAGACGATGGAAGCAAGTGGTATGAAGTAAAAGTGAAAAACAATACGCCTAAAAATGGAACTTTCAGCGTGGATGCTGAAATGGTAAAAGAAGGGAATAACCTTGTCATTACTGCGGAACCAAAAGAAGGCTATATGGTAAAAACACTGTTTATTAACGGTGAGAAAGTACAGATTGGAGAAGACAATACATATACAGTTACAAATGTATCAACAGATTTGATGATAGAGGGCAGCTTCCGGCTGATTAATCCGCCTACGCCAGATCCAGAACATCTGGAGTATTCTGCAAGCGTATCTTCTGATTATACTGCAACTTGGGAAAACCTGGAGGGCATTAAGACAAACTGGGAGCCAACCGAGTCCAATGGCGGAACAAACCAGGGCTGGGGGAATTATTACCAAGAACCTGGAAGTGAGCATTATGTGCAGTATGAATGGGATACAAACGTGACCATGGACCGCTTTGATATTTTCTGGTACGATGATGGAGGCGGAACCAGAGTTCCAGGAAGTTTGAAGATCATGTATCTTGCAGAAGATGGCAGCTGGAAAGAAGCAAAAATGCGTCAGAACTTCGAAGATATTCTTGAGATCGACAAATATAACTTAATTTATTTTGAACCTGTTACCACATCAGCCATAAAATTAGTGATGACGGTAAAGGAGGATGCTGGAGCCATCGGTATTTATCGGTGGAAAGTATGCCTTGAGGCGGAGGATCCAGATGATCCTAAAAAAGCAGATAAGACGGAATTGAAAAAAGCAATTGATTTTGCTGAATCCAAGAAAGAAAGCGATTATACCAAGGCAAGCTGGGAGCGTATGCAGACGGCACTTAAGGCTGCAAAGAGTATATATGAGGATGAAGCAGCTACCCAGGAACAGGTAGATACGGCAACAAGGAATTTGAATACCGCTATTCGGGAACTTACAGCAGAAGTCATTACGCCAGATATTAAGGATGAGGGCAATGGAAAATATGAAGTGACCATTCCAGAACTTACGCCAGGACAGGAGAACCCTGTTTCTATCCAGCTTCCAGGCTCTCTTTCCGACAGCATTAAAAACAGCACAGAAACACAGGTTTCTGTTAATATCAAACTTCCAGAGAATCTTGCGGATGAAAAAGTCCAGGCAATCACAGTACCAAAAGAGGTTCTTGACGCCGCAAAAGAGGCAGGGAAAGACCTCGCAGTATCTGTAGCGGGCAGCGCTTCTTACCAATGGGTATTTACAGCGGAAAGCTTGAAAGACGCACAGCTCTCTGACCTGAATTTGGCGCTTGGGGTAGCTG
>CATOOV010000139.1 GCA_951801955.1 uncultured Lachnospiraceae bacterium | reverse complement strand
TAGCAATGCGCTTGTCCTCCAAGTGGTAGTAGCCATGAGAGCCGCCCTCGATATTCTCAAAGGCGATAGGAACGGGGGAAGTCTTTTCAAGGGCTGCGAAAAAATCCTTGTAGCGGTCAACGTCGCCCGTCAGCTCGTCAACGGCAATATCCGGCAGCTCCTTTCCCTCGGTCTGGGAATAATCGAAATGTAAAGCTTTACATTTTGACGTTAATGTTAATTTTAAAATAATGTAAAGTTTACTTAAAAACTCCATTTGGCGTTTGATTTTCTATTCAAATAACTTTACATTATATTTGCTGTATGATCCCCAAATATCAACCTAAATTTGATATTGCTTTTTCTTTATAGACATAAAAAACATACCATATCGTATGTTGATTACTGAGGATGACAAATTAAAATATGAAAAAAAGTGGTACAAGTTTTTCAATCTTGTACCACCTTAATATTTTCAGCTATATTGCTCGAGCATATCGTCCAGATATCGGGATAAAATATATGGCATTTCTTTCATTAGCATCATACTTTCTTTGTTACGGCTAAAAACATCACGCATTATGGGATGTCCACAGGTAAATTCTATTATTTCTCTAAATTCACGAATTGCGAGAGACTTTTCATCTAAATCTTTTCTTGATTTCAGAATATCCAACACTTCTTTTCCCATATCATAAATCCATGGGAAATCCTCTCTAAAAAGGCTCAGTGTCATTAAAAATCCGTAAGAACTTCGTCTACCAGTCATGTGTATTACTTCTTCCAGAAATGCGGAACTATATTTCCGTATTTCTCTTTTGTTATCATATGCTATAGCGTTTCGCATAGAAAGTTCGTTAATTGATTCCTTTATTTCTTCTATGTCCTCCGATAATCGAGAGTTGGGATTCCTAATCAATTTTTGATTATCCCGAGTCAATTCAAGAATCTCTTCCAATATAATAGCAGATGGTATAGCATCTTCATTTTGTTGTTCCCCATCATTCACGGCCGCTTCACCTTTTAACGTATTAAGAGAATCTTCAAGGCGTGGATACCAAACCTCAAAAGACGTATCAAGTCTGCTTTCTGCTATACCAGCATCTCCACAAGCTTTATTTAGAGTTTTGACCATTTTTTTAATATCGTCTTTTTCAAAAATAGTTGACTGAAACTGTAGTATTGGTCCTTGAACCTCTGAACGTTTGATATCAAAAAGAAATGGTGATACAAATGCTTTTTCCATAGTTTTAGAAAGAGCACCCGCTTCAAAAGAAAGCCATGGTGCTTCGAGATTTTCTTTAGTAACACACAAAATACCAAAAGTTGAGTTTTCTAATTCTTTTGCAATATCAGTACTCCATCTAGCACCTTTGTCAATATCTTCCGAAGAAACGTATGGTTCAATAGACTGGATAACAGAAGGTAACCAATCCCTAAAAATTAACGCAACTTTTAAACTTATATTTCCAGACCAGCTAATAAATACTTTCATATGTTTATTCCACCTTTCCATAATCTCCTCCTAATTATACTATATCCTTAATAAAATTCAATTTATTTTTGAGATTGAATCATATTTTCTATTTAATGTATGCGAATTTATAAGGATGTATTAATTATTTTTTGCAAAGTGAAAATGTAATTATACTACGATGAGAAAAGCATAAAAGAAGCCCTGTTAAGGGCTTCTCATAATGGCTATAATATGTACTACAAATATTTATTATATAAGTGTTTCTAAGTAATCCATCAATGATTGCTTTTCAGTTTCTGTATAATAATTACTGCTTTCAGGAACAGTCTGTGAGGCAATTTTTTCTATCGCTTTACGTGTTACTTCTGGATTAGAAGTCAGATATACCTGTGTCGTTGCCACTGATGCGTGGCCTAAAAAATCCCTGACATTATAGATATTTACCCCTGCATTGACTAAATGTGTGGCTTTGCTGTGACGCAGAAGATGTGGATGGGCAACGCCGCTGAAATCATCCGGGTTCGAAGCTTTTGATTCAGCTGCATATTTCTGCAAGATATAACGTATACCCTGTCTTGTAAGCGGCTCCCCTTTCCTGTTTGTAAAAAGTGCATCATTCCCGCTATGAGGGAAATTTTTCAAATATTTCTTCAGTATTTTTTCCGTACTTGGTGTAATAGGGATTTCTCTGTATTTATCGCCTTTACCATGTACATAGATCCGCTGGCCTTTCTCAAACTGGATATCTTTTACCTTGAGGTCAATCAGCTCCTGTACCCTGCATCCGGAATCGTACAGAAGGGACAGTATGGCAAGGTGGCGTATGCCGTCCCGGCTCTCCAAATCCACGATATGCAGCATATGTGAGACCGAATCCTCATCCATATATTCCGGAGGGCGTTTTTCCACTTTGGTGAAAGGAACATTCATGACATTCTCGCACTGGTCTGCAAGGGTGGGTTCTTCAATCCGTACATAGTGGAAAAATGATTTCAGGTGGGCAAGCCTTACATTTCTGGTTGCCGGTGAATTCCCACGTTCCATATCCAGCCAGTTTAAAAACCGTAGAATGCAGCTTTTGTCCACATCTGAAATGGGGATATTTTTCTTTCTCTGGTGGTTCCCATCAAGGAATGTGAGCAGCAGCTTAAATGTGTCCCGGTATGAAGCAACCGTGTTTTTCCCATAATTATGCTGGCCGATAAGATACGATGAAAAATACCTCTGCACATAAAAGCTTAAGTTTTTATTCATAACCGTTCACCTCCGGGATCAGAGCCTGCAGGGAAGCCTGTTTTTCCTGAAAGGCGCTATAATTTATCTCTGTAAAATGAATATAAGATTCCGTATCCCTGAAATTCACATGGCCGACATAGGCGGCAAGTATCGGGACTGCTGTATAGATGTCCATACCGGATGCCAAGAGCTGGTCAAGGCTTTTTGTACAGAAAGTATGGCGCAGGGAATGAAGGTTTGGGACTTTTCCGTCCGGCCTGTAAATATTTGCTGTCCTGCACAGGCCTTTATACATATGCCTGACAGTTGCATCCGAATAAAAGGAGCCTGTCAATGGTGAAGTGAAAAGCCATGGGTCACCTATATGTGCCTGCAGGTAAGGTTTCAGGCATTCTGCCATGGAATCAGACAGCGGGATATACCTTGATACGCCGTTCTTTCCATTTATAACTTTTAAAATACCGATATCAATGTCTACGTCACCGGGTTTTAAATGGAGCGCTTCGCTGATCCTCATCCCGGTACTCACCAATAAACGGATGATGACCGGATAAATATCACACCTGCGGCTGGAGTGGTGCCAGTCAGTCAGGGAATCCGCTGCCGCAAGCAGCCTTTTTAGTTCCCCATCAGAAAAAATATACGGCCTGAACTCACAATGGATGGATTTTGTATACCGGTAAGGGATCTGATAACACTCAATCCCGAGGGTATTCATAAAATTTAAAAACTGCCTTAGGAAAGAAATACGCGCATATCTTGTGTTCCTGCTTACCCCATCCTTTGGGGCAAGGATCTCCTCGGCTGTTTCTTTTGTGACATGGAGAGTGCCGGAGGAATTGAGCTTGTCGTTAAGTGCCTTCATTCTGACCAGTGCAGAATGTCCGACTTTTTCACCCTTGCTCCTTTTAAATTCAATGAATTTTTCAAAGTAAGGCTTGAAGATCCCTTCGGAGTAATTCTGGAATTCCTTATCAGCAACCATAACTGTCCACCTCCAGTGCGCACATTTTCAAGTGTTTTATGTCTGACCAGATGTATGGTTTTGTTGATTTGATACTCGAATGTCCAAGTATTGATGCGATTTCATTGACTGCGGTATCCTCTCCAAGCAGGTTTGTTGCCAGGCTGTGCCTCATGGAATGCAGCCCATGGTGTTTGCCGCATATATTTACCCCCGACTTTTTAAAGTAGTACGAAACTTTGGAACCGAAGTTATCCTTGGACGAATAAGGGATATAAGGACGTGTATGGCGCAGGAATACATGGGGATCATCCGATTCAGGACGCACATTTTTTATATAATCAAGC
>CATOOV010000138.1 GCA_951801955.1 uncultured Lachnospiraceae bacterium | reverse complement strand
TCGCATTTTAGAGGAAAACTGACGCATTAAAAACAAACAGTCCTTTTTATAAATCAAGCCCCCTTTGCCTTTTATATATTTCATCAGAAATGCCGAAAGCCCTAAATAGAAAAAGTAAAATGTAAAAGAAAGCCCAATCATTTCAAATACTGCCGCCCACTTTGTTATCCTGCCGGTAAAAATGAGAAAATACAAAAACAATACATTTCCTATGGAAAGATAGAATAACCATTTCCATATAGCGTTTCTTTTCTCGTTTACTGTTTCATTCTGCCTGTCCATGTTAATAAGACTGATGATTTCCATATTGGAGAATTTCTTCTTATTCCGAAAAAGGGCAATCATAAAACACACCCCATACAGGATAATTGTCAATAAGATGCTTCCTGCTGATATTTCTATATTTACCCTGTAATTTTTCCCGATACTTTTATAAAAAACATAAAATAATATCTGCTGTAACCCGCTCCCCAAAAGCAATCCGGCAAAAAGAGCGGATATTCCAAGATAGAAATTTTCTTTCATGTAAAGGGCTGCAATCTGCTTTTTCTTCATTCCCGATAATAAGTAAATCGCAAATTCCCGGCTTCTTTTTTCTAAAATAAAACGTGTCATATAGTTTATCAGCCATGCAACAATAATAAGGATTGCCACTGTGGAAACTGCCATAAATGTAACTAACATTGTTCCTGCCGTAGAAAGCTCCCCATTGTTTCCAAAATGAATCATTTCGTAAATATCCTTTGAAAACAGCAAAGAATGAAAGGAAAAAGTGAGGGCTGTTATCATACACAAGGTTAGAAAGTAATTCAGATAATCTTTCCATAGCCTGCGGGCATTTCGTAATGCAAGTTTACTCAGCATAAATATCATCACCCCCGATTTTGGACTGCATATCAAGTATACGGTTTAAATACTCTTTTTTACCCATATTTCCCCGTTCCAATTCAGAGCATATCTTACCGTCACTTAAAAACAAAATTTTTTCACAATAACAGGCTGAAAATACATCATGCGTTACCATTAAAATCGTTGCTCCTAATTCCCTGTTCATAATCTGTAAAGTATGAAGAAGCATAGCAGATGAGTTTGAATCCAGTGCCCCCGTTGGTTCATCGGCAAGAATTAGTTTAGGATTATTGACAAGTGCCCTTGCACAAGCCGCCCGCTGTTTTTGACCGCCAGACACTTCATATGGAAATTTGCTTAAAATATCGCAGATATGTAAAGTTTCTGATATACTCTTTACTCTGCTTTCAATTTCTTCTTTTTTCCTGCCGCAAAGAGCCATAGGAAGCATGATATTTTCTTCAATACTCAATGTATCTAACAGGTTATAGTCTTGAAAAACAAATCCAAGGTTTTCCTGCCGGAAATCTGATAATTCCTCCTCTGTCATTTGGGAAATATCAGCCATATCATAAAGAACCTGCCCGCCAGACATTTTGTCTATGGTAGACAGAATATTTAATATGGTCGTTTTTCCCGAACCGGAAGCACCCATGATTCCAATAAAAGCCCCTTTATCTACATAGAAACTTACATTGTCAACAGCAGTCACTTTTATATTTCCCATGCCATAATTCTTTACAAGGTTTTTAACCTCAATAAAATGTTTTTTCGCCATAATATCCCACCATTCCTTTCTTCTGCTTGAATATTGGATTCTCTTAATTTTCATCTAAAATCAATCAGATGTTTTTTTCATTCTGATTTCGGAGCAGTATGGAATAAGACCAGTAAATTCCTATACAGAAAAATGTGATAAAGCTGCCAATACCGCTTAAAATCATGGAAAAAGTAATACAAAACAAAATATCTATATACTTCATACTCTCAAATACAGGAAGCCCCCAACCACTGCCTACGGCTACAAATATCAAAAGACCAAGCGCAATACCTCCAACCAACATTTTCTTCATTTTAAGAAATTCTTCTTGTATTTCCTTTCGCACTTCCTCCGCAAATACAAGTTCCTTTTTCCGAAGAACCCTATAAGGATTTTGTTTCAACGCAATGTATATCACAACAGCAAGTAACAGCATGATAGATATAGTTGTAAGTATTGGCGCAACGCTGGAAGCAAAAAAGTAATGTTCAGTAGAAGTATAGGATACTGAATTACAGCCTAGCGCAATTCCACACGCCGTAGCCAACAGCAAAAATTTTCTTTTGTAATAGAACAGGAAGCCATTTGCCGTTTCTCTGCTTACATAAAACCCTTTTGTTTCTTCCTGTAATTTTTCTTCATTATCTGAACCAATCGTCTTGTCATCAATCAACAGGTCATCTAATTTCACTTGAAATATTTTGCTGATTAAGATTATCTTTTCTGTTTCGGGATAACCATTGTTATTTTCCCATTTGCTTACTGCCTGTCTGCTTGTGTTTAATTTTTCTGCTAGTGCTTCCTGTGAAAGTCCTTGTGACTTTCTTAACTTATACAGCTTTTCTCCGAATGTCATATGTTTTCCTCCTTGTTCTCGCCAATAGTAGCATAATGGCTCAAAATGTCTATCATTCAGCTCTGACAATTCCGCAACTTTAAGTTGCTATTGGTTATTTTCTCCCATAAGCAGCAACAAAAATCTGCCTAAAATAATAATTTAGCACTATATCCGACAAATTGAAACAAATAATACAAAAAAAGAAATATGAAGAATGGAGTGTGATTCCGCCGCAGTCGGCATTGGTGGTAATGTGTATAACTGGCTGTCTTATGGAATTGTGGGTAACTCTGTTTGCAGGACGTGGGAAAGCTGCTCTTTGCTTTTCCATGTGCTGTGAATAGAGTTATCCATGATTCCATAGCCTGTTATGCACATTTCCACAATGCGGTTTTTGTTTTTCCGTCCTTATGCGGTTCGTTCCGCTTCCTGTTTTTTCCTGTGGTATACTTCCCTCCTTGCGGCAAGATAATTCTCATAGCGTTCCACCGCTTCGGGGTTTCCAGTGGCGGCTTCCTCATACATTTTTTGCCGGGATTTCTTGGTGGCTTCGGATTGATACGCCCGCTTCTTTGCCAGCTCTGCCGCCGCTGCCGGGTCGGTTTCGGCTTGCCGTACCAGTTTTTCCCTTGCGGTTTTCTTCCGGCTTCTGTGGGCTTCCAGACGTTCCGCTTCCTCCGGCGTTAAGGCTTCCCCCTCTTTTTGGGCGGCGGCAAGTTCTTTCAGCGTCCTTGTTTTTGGCTGTCCGGCTTTCTGCCTTTCGCGCCACGCCTTATGCTGTGCGGCTTTTTTCCGGCGGTGTTCTGCAAGCCGTTCTGTTTCCTCCGGCGTAAGCTCTGCCCCGGTCTTTTCCAGTTCCATAAGTTCCTTTATGGATTTTTTCTTAGGCGGCTTGGGCGGTTCTGTAGCTTTTCGTTTCTCCCTCCATTCCTTTTGCCACTCCCGGTTGTGTGCAAGCCGTTTTTCCTCGGCTTCCAGTTCTTCCGGCGTAAGAAGCCCCGCTTTCTTCCTTGCGGTAAACTCCCGTTTCTCTGCCTTGCGCTTCTCATACCGCGCCTTTTCAAGTTCCTTTGAACGTGCTTCTTTTGCCGCCTGTTCCTCCTGCTGGCGACGTTGTTCCTCTACCTCTGCCGGGGTGATGATATGGGCGGGTACTTCAAATGCGCCAATAAAGTTCAGATAAATGTCTATCCGCTGGCGGCGGTCATTCCCCCGCCCCTCGCCCTCATGGATAATCACTTTCTCGATAAACTCGTTAAGCATGGGTGTTGTCAATTCGGAGAAGTCGGTATAGCGTTTCACAAGCTGGATAAACTGCTCTGTTTTCAGCTTATCGGCGTTCCAGCTTTCTATCTGCCTTTGCCATTCCTCTATGGACGTTTCAAGCCCGGTCTGTTCCTCGTCATATTCGGCAAGAAGCCGGGTAAAATGCTTATCGGGTATCTTGCCCGTGGCGTTGCCCTCATACAGCTTTTTCACAAGCCCGTCAAGCTCTTTGTGCCGCTTCTGTGCCTTGTTGATTTTCTGCTTGCACTCTTTGACGGTTTTCTCTTGGTTCTGGTCGGACGCTTCCCGGACACGCTCTGTAAACTCTTTTTCATTGTGCCGCACATACCAGCTTACCCGCTGGATAACGGCAAGGATAGCGGCTTCAATTTTCGCCGTAGGGATATGGTGCATGGTGCAGTCATGGATTAAGTGGCGGTAGCCGGAGCAGATGAAAGCGTCCTCAATCCATTTCCCTTGCACAAGGGTATAGCGGTGTGTGAGTTTAGAGCCGCAGTCGGCGCAGTAGAGAAGCCCTGTCAAACGGTTCGGGGCGTTCT
>CATOOV010000137.1 GCA_951801955.1 uncultured Lachnospiraceae bacterium | reverse complement strand
CATATCAGGGCTCCTGTCTGGTAAATGGCATTGAGTGTAAAAATCGTACAAAGAATTTTTATGAGAATATAGGGGTTGATTTTGAATTTTCAACAATGTATGAAAAGCTGACGGCAAAAGAGAACTTGCAGTTTTTCTCATCATTATACGAAAAAAAGCCACGCCCGATAGATGAACTTTTGGAAGCGGTAGGTTTGGAGCAGGATGCAGATAAACGTGTAGCCGATTATTCAAAGGGCATGAAATCCCGCTTAAACTTTATAAAAGCATTGCTGCATGACCCTGTCCTGCTCTGCCTTGACGAACCGACCAGCGGGCTTGACCCCGCAAACAGCCGTATGATGAAACATATGATTTTAGAGGAAAAGGCAAAAGGGAAAACCATTCTTTTGACGACGCATAATATGCAGGACGCAGCCGAACTTTGTGACAAGGTGGCATTTATCGTAAACGGCAAAATATGCGCTCTTGACAGCCCACACAATCTGATTATGTCAAAAGGAGCGGCAACCGTAACTTATACATGGGTTGAGGATGGGGAGCATAGAGCAAGCTGCCCTTTGGAACAAATATCTTCTGATGAGCGGCTGAAAAATCTGATAGCCAAAAACCGTCTGCAATCCATTCACAGCAGTGAGCCAACCTTAAATGATATTTTTATGGATGTTACGGGGAGGACGCTGTTATGAGATTGAAAAAGCTGTTTTTATTGGATATGCGCTTTCAAGCCAAATATGGTTTTTATTTTTTATATGCAGTGTTGACGGTAATCTATATAGCAGTGCTTTTTGCGCTTCCCGAAAATTGGAAAGAAAAAGCTGCCGTAATTTTAATCTTTTCTGACCCCGCATCAATGGGGCTGTTCTTCATGGGAGCGATTGTCCTTTTGGAAAAGAGCCAGCATACAACCTGTGCATTGGCAGTTTCTCCTGTTCATGCGACGGAGTATGTGATTGCTAAAGTCAGTTCATTGTCAGCCATCTCACTTGTTGTAGCAGCTATTTTAGCATTAGCCGCAGATGCGGATAATTTACACATTGTGCTTTTTGGCACGTTTATATCCAGTGTGATATTTACATTATTTGGAATAATTGTTGCAACAAAAATTACAAGCCTTAATCAGTTTATATTGTGGACTGTGCCAATCGAAGCCGTTTGCTTTGTTCCTGCAATTTTGCATTTATTTAAGATTACTCCTGCATGGTGCGGGTATTATCCTGTCAATGTTTGTGTGGATATGGTTTCAGGGCATTCTTCGTCCGCAATAGGTTTTTTGGGCGTGGTGGCAACGATGGTAATTCTATTTGTGCTTTCAAGATTTTATGTCTTGAAAATGTGGGATAGCATGGGAGGTGTAAGGCTATGAAAGCAATTAGATTGAGCTTTTTCCAAATGGCAGCAACTATGCGGCGGGACATGATGTTGTTTGTATCTTGTTTTTCGCCAATCCTTGCAGGCTTTTTCTTTCGGTTTGCCATACCTTTAATAGAATCTGCTTTGACAGATAGCTTTCATATAGCGGCAATTATTTCTCCCTATTACAAGTTGGTTGACATCCTGTTTGCAATGCTGTCATCCACTATGTTCTGCTTTGTTTCAGCAATGATTTCTTTAGAGGAAAGGGATGAAAAGACAGCCGTCTATTTATTCATTACGCCTTTAAGAAAAACAGGTTACATAGTTGCACGGTTTGGCGTGCCTTCTGCTATTGCATTTCTTGCGACTATTATTCTGTTGCCTGTTTTTAAACTGACGCCTCTTTCTCCGCTTACCATTTTATTGCTTGCGACGGGAGGAACCTTGCAGGGCATGATTGTTGCATTGCTTGTACTGACGGTTTCATCAAACAAGCTAGAGGGTATGGCAGTAACGAAGTTATCTACGCTGACTATTTTTGGCGCTGTTATCCCGTTTTTCATTACATCAGATATACAGTATGTAATATCTCCGCTACCCTCTTTTTGGATTGGAAAAGCGATTTTAGAAAATATGCCGCTTTATATGCTGCCCGCATTTGTTTTATCTGCTATGTGGATTTGCTTTTTGTTTAAACGCTATTTGCGTAAAATCTAGGAAGAAATAAGAGAATAAGCATCTGCTTTATGAAAGAAAAGGATTTGACATTATGAAAACAGAATGGTTGCTTTGCCCAATCTGCGGAAATAAAACGAGGTTGCAAATACGGGCGGACACAGAATTAAAAAATTTTCCTCTTTTTTGCCCTAAATGTAAACAGGAAAATTTGATTGATGTAAAAAAATTACATATAAAAGTTATCAAGAAACGATTTGAATAAAGTGAAGAGCCAGACGCATAAGACGCAGAGCCGATGAACAAGTGAGTACGTTATCTCGCAGTTTGTTGGCTCTTTTTTAGTAGGATATAAGTTTGTAAAGCAAACGCCCACCATAATAAAAAAACGGTGTTTTGGTGGGCGGTATTGCTATGCCCGAAAAGACTTAACAGACACTCTCCAGACCTGTTTTAAGTTTGGAGAGATTTTTTTATGTCCTTTTTTCGGGCAGTTATTCATCTGCTCATGCAACGCAGAGTTTATCCATACATAGCATATCGGGGAATGGCAGGAAGCCAGTTAAAAAAATCCCTGCCCATGCAACGCTACTTCTCACCATGAAACCAGAAGTAGAATCTCCATTTAACAGAATATGTATCTCCTATAACCGTAGAGGTCACAGTGCCTTTGCGGTTTTTCTTTTGTCGTTTTTTATCGGAATATGCCGCAAGGCTGTTTCTGCTGTTGGCTGTCGTTCGCCGCCTTTCCAATCTGGATTATTACATTTCAAAAATTTCAGATTGGAGGAAAAAAGAATGGCATACAACAACGGACGTGAGAACAGGAAATGGCTTATCTGGAAAGAAGCCGAGGAAAAAATATTGCGGGAGCATGGAGTTGATGAAACCACCATTGAGCAAATCCGCATAGACGACAGGGCAGACTTCAATTCCAACAGGCGGTTTTATCATTGGACAAGTGACTTCGGTGAATACCTTGAGGGGATGGCAGACAGGGAACAGAATACCGAGCCAAAGACTGTTGCTGATTTACTGGATGAGATTGAGGACGAAACTCTGTATCGGGTATTGCTTACTGTGGACAGGCGTACCCTGCAAATTATCCTGCTGAAAATGCAGGGCTATTCCACAAAGGAAATTGCCCCGCTTGTGGGATTGACAACGGGTGCTATCTATGCAAGGTTAGACCATCTGCGGAAAAAGTTACGGAAGATTTTATAAGCATCTAATATAGATGGTTTTTCAGTGGGCTATTGGATGGGAGATAAAATTCTCCCATCCAATTTAAAATTAAATGAATAAAATTCCTGTCCACAGGGAATATTAAAAAGTTTGCCCAAAATCTTGACACAAATATAGCCGCTATGATATTCTGAAATACTCGTAGGAGAATTAGAAGTAAGTCAGAAATGGAGATGTCAGAATGACACCAGATAAAATATTGAATTACTGCCTTCAAAATCTTGAGGGGACAGTCTTAGTTGAGAGTTGGGGCGAAAAAGGGATTTTCTATAACCCAGACCATGTGCTGAAGCGTGGCGTTTATATATTGACGGTTAAGGAAAAGGACGGTGATAATGACAAAGGTTCTGATTTAAACAGAGAGAATGTCTACCGTGTGAATCTGGGAATACGGAAAAGCACTTTTGCGGAATTGTTTGGGGCAATCCCAAAACGTCCGCCGGCGGGCGGTGTTGTAGATATGGATTATGACTTTACCGTATTGAATGAGATACTCCCCCATCCTGTTTACGCATGGATGGCGTGGATATGTGCATTGAACCCCTCTGAACAGACATTCGAGGAATTGAAACCATATATCCAAGAAGCCTACGAGTATGCAAGGGAGAAATTTAAGAAACGCAAGAAGTAATCTTGAAGATTGAAAATTAAATAGCACATAGATGGAAGAATGGAATGTCTGCCAATGGACAAGGCAGACCGCCACCGAAATTATACTGCCTTTTTCGGTTGGTGTATGGCAGCAAGGTTTTGAATCCCAAAGCCGTTACATAACATTGCGAATCCGAGCAGGAGAAATCTCTCCTGTCATTCGTGGTGCCGTGTAGCGGCTTTTCATTTATCCAAAAGTCAAGAAAAATCAAATCCAGAACGGAGGTGCAAGGACATAGGATTTTCTTTTCGGCGGGTAAGACAGGCATTAAGAATGTCGCTGCACAGGAAAAATGCTCTGCGGCGTTGTCCACAGAGATAGCGAGCATCGGATTGTGTCAGCCACAATCCAATCCACAGCCTAAAGGCGTGTGGACT
>CATOOV010000136.1 GCA_951801955.1 uncultured Lachnospiraceae bacterium | reverse complement strand
CCGTGCGCCGCTTGAGCGGCATATTTCCTCTGCACCGGTCTGCATTTCAATCGAGTAGGGGACTCCCTTCTTCCCTACTCGACGCGCGAACCGTGCGCCGCTTGAGCGGCATATTTCCTCTGCACGGGTCTGCGCATATACAAAAACCCATCACAGTATGTGATGGGTTCCAAGCTGGCCCACAAGGATTCGAACCTTGAAATGACGGAGTCAGAGTCCGTTGCCTTACCGTTTGGCGATGGGCCACTGTTTTTCAACAAGACATATTATATATTAATCTTTTACAGAATGCAAGTCTTTTTTTTAATTTTTTTATTTTTTTATTTTTGATCCATAAAATTATACCCAAGGGCACCCCATGATGCGGCGTGTCATAAGGTATACCCAAGGGCACCCCATGATGCCGTTCGGCGTGTCATAAGGTATACCCAAGGGCACCCCATGATGCCGTTCGGCGTGTCATAAGGTACAATTTCTAATTTTACACCACAACTATCTGATACGCCAAAACCTATCCCTCCACGCCAAATTCTACCACCCTGCCGTCTACAAGGGCAAATTCCACCAATTCCCCTATATTGAAATGTGCTGCCCCATTGGTGCCTTCTGTCACCGCTTCCTGCAGCAATGCCAGTTTTTCCTCTGCCACCATTGCCTCTATGACTACCTTCTCCGTATAAACAGTATCTGTTACTGGTATTTGATGCTGACCTAAAATGTATTGAATCTTGCCGATGCCATTGTAATCTGTGTCAATCCTCAATTTTTTTCCTGGTCTTTTTTCTATAATAATGCTGTTTTTCAGCCCTTCCTGCACGGCTTTCTGATAGGCACGCACCAGCCCGCCAGTACCCAGGAGTATTCCGCCAAAATATCGGGTCACTACTACGACGAGGTCATGAATATTTTCCCGCAGCAATACTTCTAACATGGGGCGTCCTGCTGTCCCGTTTGGCTCTCCATCATCGCTGCACCTTTGCAGTCCATGGTTTCTGCCTGCCACATATGCATAACAATTGTGCCTGGCGTCCCAATACTGTTTCTTCTGCTGTGCAATAAAAGCAAGGGCTTCCTCCTCTGTCCTTATTTTCTCCACTGTGGCAATAAATCGGGATTTCTTTTCCACAATCTCGCCACTTCCACCCTGGTATATGGTCTTAACCGGTCTATGCTCCATGGATTTCTCTCCGTTCTGATTTGTTGGCTCTAGCGTGCTGACAAGCCATTTGACGAAATTTGAACGTGTCAATACACTACACTAGTATACGCCCGTCAAAAGATACTGTCAACGCATTCTTCTGTTCCAATCGGTATTGGAAACAACAAATTTGAGAGGAAGGAATAGCCCTGTTATATTCGCAGCAGGGTATGATTGCAGAAAAACAGGGATTTTAAAACATTTTGTCGCAAAGCTCCCACAAAAACAAATTCACCATTTCTTAAGGATTTTTTTCTTTATTTACCATATCATATTTGTTATAATACTTGGATAAGTCAATGGATTCATTCTATATTAAGGATACCCAAAGGGCAGCCCATTATGACCTTCTGGTCGTTTCAAAAAGTATAGCAAATCTCAGGTTATTCTTTTATTAAGGAGGCTTTATTATGAATTATGGAAAGAAGGGCGTGGCACAAAAAGACAGACAGCTCACTTCCACTGCATCATTAGTCCGCAAGAAGTTTATGGTCATTTTCTTTAAAACACTTCTGGTATGCTTCATCGCCGCCGTGATGATCGTAGGATGTGCAGGAGTTGGCATCTTCAAAGGCATGGTCGATTCCGCACCAGATATTTCAGATATAGACCCCTCCCCCACTGGCTATTTATCTGTTGTATTGGACAACCAGGGGAAGGAAACAGCAAAGCTGGTCGCCTCCGGCTCCAACCGTGTATACGTAACCCTGGAGGAAATCCCAAAAACTATGCAGCACGCCTTTGTGGCGATCGAAGACGAGCGCTTTTATGAACACAACGGAATTGACATCAAAGGCATTATCCGTGCAGGATTAAAAGGCATCAGCAATGGGTTTAAATTTAACCAGGGCGCCAGCACCATTACCCAGCAGCTTCTGAAAAACAATGTGTTTGAGGGATGGACAAACCAATCTGGAATAGAAAAAATAGAGCGGAAAATCCAGGAACAGTACCTTGCCGTTGAGCTGACCAAAATCAAATCAAAAGAATGGGTATTGGAAAATTATCTAAATACCATCAACCTTGGACAAAACACGTTGGGTGTACAGTCTGCCTCACGGCGTTATTTCGGCAAAGACGTCTCAGATTTGACACTTTCAGAGAGCGCTGTGATAGCAGGAATCACCAAAAATCCCTCTGCCTATAACCCTGTCAGCCACCCAGAAGAAAATGAAAAACGACGGAAACAAGTACTGAAAAACATGAGGGAACAAGGATATATTTCTGAAAAAGAATATAAGGAGGCATTAGAAGATGATGTCTATTCCCGCATCCAACAGGTCAACATTGAATACGCAGAAGAAAATCCCAATTCCTACTTTGTAGATGCAGTGATTGACCAGGTGGTCCAGGATCTTGTACAGAAAAAAGGCTATACTGATACCCAGGCATATAAGGCAATTTACAACAGCGGGCTCACCATTGAGTCTACGCAAGATAAAAAGATTCAAAAGATCTGTGACGAAGAAGTCAACAACCCTGAAAACTATTCCACTGCCGCCCAATATTCCTTTTCCTACCGCCTGACCGTCAAAAAGAAGGATGGAACGTTAAAAAACTATAGTGATCAAACCATGATATCCCATTACAATGCCTCCACACCAGGATATTCTTTAAATTTTGCCAGTATGGAGGAGGCACAGGCTGCGATTGACGCCTACAAAGCGGAAATTATACAGGATGGGGACACGATTGTGGATGGCGGTGAATCCGTTGTATTTACCATGCAGCCCCAGACGGCAGTTACTATTATCGACCAATATACTGGAGAAGTAAAGGCCATCGTCGGCGGCAGGGGAGACAAAGCAGGAAGCCGGACCTTAAACCGTGCCACAGATACCGTCAGACAGCCCGGATCCACATTCAAGATTCTTGCCGCGTTCGCGCCGGCGCTGGATACGGCTGGCATGACCCTTGCAACCGTTCAGGATGACGCCCCTTATTCCTACTCCAATGGAACCTCTTTGAGAAATTATGATAACTCCTACCGGGGATTTACCACAATCCGCTATGCTATTACAAAGTCGATCAATGTTGTAACCGTAAAAACCCTTACAGACATTTCTCCACAGGTGGGTTACGATTACCTGGAGAATTTTGGCTTTACCACTTTAGTCCAGGACGACATCGTTCAATCCCTTGCCCTGGGCGGCATCACCCACGGAGTGACCAACCTTGAATTAACTGCGGCTTATGCCACAATTGCTGATCTAGGCACCTATACAAAACCCCGGTTTTACACACGAATTTTAGATCACAGTGGAAAAGTGCTGATTGACAATACCCCAGAAACCCACACGGTCCTGAAAAATACCACTGCGTTTCTTTTGACAGACGCCATGCAGGACGTAGTCACCGCGGGGACGGGCAGCGCCGTGAATTTTGGCGACATGCCGATTGCCGGGAAGACGGGAACAACCACAAGCAACCGTGACGTCCTGTTTTCCGGCTATACCCCCTACTACACCTGCACCGTATGGTGCGGCTATGATGACAACAGCCCCCAAGAGGGCGCCTTTACCTCCAATCCCAAAACACTTTGGAAAAATATTATGGGGCGCATCCATGAGAAACTGAAGTATAAGGAATTTGCCAAGCCTGACGGCATTGTTACTGCCACTGTCTGTAAAAAATCAGGGAAACTTTCGGTAAAAGGGCTATGTAATGCAGATCCCAGAGGCAGTATGGTAGAAACAGAATATTTTGCAAAAGGAACGGTACCCACAGAATACTGTGACCATCATGTCAGCGCCACTGTCTGCTCTACTTCCGGGCTGCTGGCAAATGAATTCTGCCCAGCAGAAACAAAACACACAGGCGTCTACATGGTAGGAGCTTCCTCAGATTCTGGGGATGGGCAGTACCTGCTGCCCAGCAATCTTGCCCAAGACCAATATTGTACCATTCATACAGATGCCCCCACCCCTCTTTCTGAACCAGAAATTCCAAAGGAAGCAGCCCCGAAAAAGGATGCTTCTGACCAAAAAGATGAGCACGAAAAAACTGAGGACGATAACAAGAATGACAAAAAAAATATAAAACAAAAAAAAGAAAAAAATGGCGAAAACGAAGATGGGGAGGAAGAATAATTTCCAAAATCCAACGGGAGTTCCTATATGAGAACAATAGTGCGTTTCACGCACCCCCGCGACCAACTTCTTTTGCTAACGCATCTTTTGTTCTGCGCCGCGCACATTTGCGCAGCAACATTTTTCCACTTGTGCGCGTGTGCATCCTGCCCGGAGGGCTTTTCTCATATAG
>CATOOV010000135.1 GCA_951801955.1 uncultured Lachnospiraceae bacterium | reverse complement strand
CTTTATGCATACGTAAGCCCAACTTACAGACAGGGACACCATCGTCATCGATTGTAAAATCGTCCTTATAGGTAAAATGCCCGGTATGTCCGGGATTGAGGTCGATAAACGGTGTGATATGTTCCCGCCTGCAGTATTCATAAACAGGGTAAGCGTCGTGTGCAGAATCCAGAAGGAGCTTTTCGATCTGGAATTCCGGAAGATACGCTTTCATGGTGAAAAAGGAATGGAGGAAGGAAAGCATATCATGCCTGGAGGCACGTTCTAAAAGAGGGAATACGGGGAGATCATTGTAGGAATCGGAAGCCACATACATGTAGAGGTGGTAGCCGAAGAAATAACATTCCCGGTGAGAGTCCCATCCCCAGTTACAGTCGGGTTGTGAATAATGACGTTTGCAGTTACAAGAAGAACAGCCTTTCTCCTTACAATGACAAATGCACTTTTTCCGCTGCTGTGCGGCAGTACGGACAGGAGTGCCGTCACCGGCAAGAGCCAGATGTTCTGGGTCGATCAGTCCGTTGCGGATAGAAAGATCGAGGAACTGCAGCCTGTAGAGCTGGAAAATAAGAGAAAACGGATTTTCCGGCTTTAACTGCCAGCGTTCCAGCAGTGGCAGAAGTTTGGAAGCCATGCTAAAAGAGTCGCAGGGAGTCTTGTGACCTTTCTTTTTCCCTTTAGGCGGTTTCATTTTGGGGAAACGGTCTTTGGGAGAGAGGTTGTCCTTATCATCCTGCCAGATGCGGGAGAAGAAATCATAAAAAGTCCCAACGCCTGGGGTATCGCCGAAAGAGAAACCGCTGAGGATGGCATAAAGGGGAGTTTCCTTAAGCATGCGGCACCAGACAGTGATAGAAGTAACTTTCAGTTTCAAAGCAAGCAGATAGGAGCGCAGCATGCAGGAAGGGAGCCTTGGTTCCGGGCCAAAAACAGAGTAACACTCCCGCATGATAGAATCAGTCTTGGAAAGATCGAGATACCAGAACTGCACGATATAATCCCAAGTGCTTTTGGGAAGCACAAAGGGATCAGGGTAAAATTTAAGGAACTGGGATACGAAAGTATCCTGAAAGGCGGCATGACCGCCAGGGTTACAAGGTAACATCAAAAATCGCCTCCAATCAAAAAAGTACTTTTTGATTAAAGGCACGTAGTGCCGCATTTTTTAACTGGATTGTCAAGTGTTTTTGCAAAAAAAGTGGGTGATTTTTGAAAAATAGGTTCTGAAAGCCCCATGAAATAAGGGCTGGAGATTCCGAGAAGTTATAATATGATGAAAGGAGGGATTATAATGCATGGATATTGAAGAACAATACGATAAAATATTTCGTTATTGCTATTTTAAGATAGCTGATAAACAGTTAGCACAGGATATTACACAGGAAACGTTTCTTCGATTTTACAGACAAGATTTAAGACTCGACAGCAGTAAAGAATTGCCGTATTTATATGCGATTGCTAAAAATTTATGTGTGGATGAGTTTCGGAAAAAAACGGTTTATCATGCAGAAAATATAGAAGAGAAAATAGTCTGTGACAGATCAGAAGAGTGGATTAATCGTCTGACACTGCGATCGGTTATTGCAAAACTTTCAAAGGAGGAACAGGAATTATTGCTTCTGCGGTATGTAAATGAAGTTTCTGTTACTTCTATTTGTAAAATTACAGGACTTTCACGTTTTGCCGTTTACCGCAGGCTGTCAAAAACGTTAAAATGGCTGAAAGAAGAATTGAAAAAGGAGGGATTTTCTGAATGAATCGATATTTAAAACAAGAGATAAAAAAAGCATTTGAAGTTTCGGTGCCCAATCAGAAAAAGAAAACACAGTTTTTAAGAGAATTTCCCAGATCGCCGATTAGTATGCGGCAGTTTATTTTGATACAAATCACATATTTAAGGAAAGGGACAGTGGTTCTTTCTGGATTGTTCTTACTGCCTGTATTAATAGGAGCTGATTCTATTAATCTGAATATTTTGTGGGTTATATCTGCACTTATTCCGTTTCTTGGTCTGTTGGCTGTAACAGAAAGTACTCGTTTTGCAATCTATGGAATGTATGAATTGGAAATGTCGGCAAGATTTTCGATAAAAAGTGTAATGCTTGCAAGAATGAGCGTTTTAGGACTGCTGGATGCTTTTATTTTATGCTGTCTGATTCCACTGTGCTATAGAAACAGTTCCGTTTCTTTGCTTCAGACAGGAGTCTACCTTTTGGTTCCATATCTGCTGACAGTAAACATTAGTTTGTATCTCACCCGCTGCTTTCATGGCAGAGAAGTGTTGTATAGCTGTATGTGTGCGGCAGTGCTGATTAGTGGGGGGAGCTGGGGACTGCATATAGCGGCTGACTTTGTATATCAAATTTCTTATGTTTATTGGTGGATTATTTTATTTCTTTTTTTAATTGGCAGAATGGCACAGGAAATCTACCGCATAATGAAACAGACGGAGGAATTAGGATGGAGCTTGTAATAGACAGAGTATCAAAACAATATAAAAATGATATAGCAGTTGACCATATTTCTATAAAACTCCAAAAAGGGGTCTATGGGCTGCTGGGTGCAAACGGAGCAGGAAAAACAACTCTTATCAGAATGATCTGCGGGATATTAAAGCCTACAAGCGGTACGATTTCTTTTGACGGTATGGATGTAAGCGAAGAAAATTACCGCTCTGTTTTGGGATATTTGCCGCAGGATTTTGGCTATTATCCCGAATTTACCGGATTGGATTTTCTTTTGTATATGGCGGCGTTAAAGGGGATAGGAAGGACACAGGCAAAGCAGAAAGCAAAGCAGCTTTTGCAGATAGTATCTTTGCAGGAGACTGCCAAAAAGAAAATCAAAACATATTCTGGGGGGATGAAGCAAAGGCTGGGAATCGCACAGGCACTCCTTAATGAACCAAAGCTGCTGATTTTAGATGAGCCTACCGCCGGACTGGATCCAAAAGAGCGGGTACACTTTCGCAATTTAATAGAAGACTGGGGCAGAGATCATATTGTGCTGCTGTCTACGCATATTGTGTCTGATGTGGAACAGATTGCCGATCAGGTTCTTTTGATGAAGGATGGACAGCTTATTTACTGCGGTAAGTGGGACGGAACAAAAGGAGATTTGGAAAGATTTTATTTACAGCAGTTTGGTGGGGAGGAAGGCAATGAGTAATTTGAAAATGCTTTATTATTATGAATTAAAGAAATTATGGAAACGAAAAATGATTTGGGTTACGTTGCTGATTTTTCTTGTTGCTACAGCTATTACTATGCTTGGTGAGTTAATAGGGTATTATTATATTGGCAGCGAAAAAGCAGATACCAAGTATCATATGTTTCTGGTTGACAGAGAGTATCAGAAGCAATTAGACGGCAGAGAAATCGATCAGTCTCTTTTGGAGGAAATGTCAGATGCCTATGGCAGGATTCCTATGACAGCGGAAAAGTACAGTTTAACGGAAGAATATCAAAAATATGCCAGACCGTATTGTGCCGTTTTTAATTTTGTACGGGATACAACCCGGATGACGGTTTCTGAAATGATGCAGTGGATACCGGACTTAGAAGATTTCTATAGGAAAAGACAGACTATGTTAGAGGAGGATTGGGAATCGTGCAGTCTGTCTGATGGTGAAAAAGAGTTTTGGAGGCAAAAAGAAGCGGAGTTAGAAGTACCTTTTGTGTATCGGATTACAGAAAGTTACAATATGCTGCTTCAGGGTGTTGCAACAGTTGGGGTTTTAGTATTGTTGTCTGTGTCTATTTGTCTTTCAGGTGTATTTGCAGAAGAGCATACAAGAAGAACGGATCAGTTAATTCTTTGCAGTAAGCATGGGAAAGATGCGGAATATTGGGCGAAAGTTTTAGCAGGAGTTAGTTTTGCAGTTGGTGTTTCTTTTTTGCTGTTTACGTTTGCAGCTATATTGGCGTTTGGGGTATATGGAGCAGAGGGGTTTGATGCAGCGTTTCAATTAATATTTGCAAAATATTCGTATCCTATTACGGTGGGGCAGATGGTTTTTATTCTCTATGGATGCGTGATGGTAACGGCAGTTATTTTTAGTGTATTTGTGATGGTGCTTTCAGAATTATTTCACAGTGGTATTGCCACGCTTGCGGTTACTTCAGGTATGATTATATTGTCTATGATATGTTCTGTTCCGGTACAGTATAGGATTGCGGCACAGATATGGAATTGGTTTCCAAGCAGTTTTCTTGCACCATGGAATATTTTTGATGTGTGGATGGTTTCTGTTTTTGGACATTATTTTACGGCATGGCAGGTTGTGCCGGTGATTTATGTTGTGATTAGTGTAGGTATCAGTGCTATTGGAAAAATAGTGTATCGGCGGTTTCAGATTTCTGGCAGATAATAGTAAAGGCAGCAGGTGATTTTGTTTTCGAAGAGGACGCCAGAGAGTATTAAGGCTTCACTGTTCCGCTCTTCGGAAAGCAGAAGCTCTAA
>CATOOV010000134.1 GCA_951801955.1 uncultured Lachnospiraceae bacterium | reverse complement strand
GCAGGACTTCCAGAAGGCTGTTGAAGTTTTGAAAGTGGGCGGTTGCCACACCATCCACATAAATCTCCGTGTCCGTCATCAGGGTAACAAAATCCTCATGTGTGGCAATCTCACACAGCAGCCGGTTATTGATACGCCCGCTTTTCAGCAGCTCCACCATGCTGTCACTCAAATGCAGCTCCGTACGTTCAAATCGCCCTTACCGCCCGTTCATCATTCACCGCCATATCCGCAAAACGGTTAATATCGGCAAGGACGGCGTTGAATAAATCCCTCGCTTCAATGGCGTGTGCGGTACACATGACGTTGCCGTACCTGCCATAATTATTACAGGTATATTGTACGCAGTCGATGATGTCGGGGCGTTTCCTCCTGTTTGCGCTCATGGCCCGCAAAGCATAGCCGCAGTCCGCACACTTGATAACGCCTGAAAAAATATTCTCAAAGCCGCCCTTATTCTTTTCCCGTCTGCGGCTCGTCATAAGCTGTTGGACAATATCAAATTCTTCTTGTGTGATTTTATTTCACAAGTTCATCGGCTCTGCGTCTATGCGTCCGGCTCTGTGATGACTGTTATCTGCAAATTTGTTACTTCAATCAATGTTTCCTGCTTACATTTTGGACAATAGAGAGGATAATTTTTCAATACTGTATCTTCTCTGATTTTATCACGGGTTTTACTGCCGCAAACAGGACAACGTATCCATTCTGTTCCATAAATGACACTCATATTTTATCCGCTTTCCAATCCCAAATACTTAATTGCCTACTATCGTCCTTTTCTTCAAAGAAATGCAAATAGTTAAATATTTGCTCTTGGTCATGCAAAATTCCATTTTCTTCGCATTTTCGGTGAAAAAGCCTCATTAAATTTTTGCTGTTGCCGCTTTCTATCATATACTGATTTCCGTATGTACGGATATATTTTTCTTTCAGCCCAGGAAATAATCGGTCTAACTGTTCATAAAAATACTCTCGATTTCCTTCTCGGAGAGTTAGCCCCATTCCAAAGCAAATAACGCCATAAACCTTTGCCTCAATACACATATCCAAAATACCTGAAATATTATCTTCAGTATCGTTAATAAACGGCAAAATTGGCGTCAGCCATACAACTGTCGGTATCCCTGCGTTCCTTATCTTTCTCAATACTTCAAAACGCTCCCTTGTCGTACTTACATTCGGCTCAATCTTTTTGCACAAATCTTCGTTGCACGTTGTCAAAGTCATTTGCACAACGCACTTGGACTTTTCATTTATTTTCTGTAAAAGGTCTAAATCCCTCAGTATGCGGTTTGATTTTGTTATGACCGTAAATCCAAAACCATGCTCATATATTAAGTGCAGAGCCTTCCTGACATTCCCTATTTCCATTTCCAGCGGAATATAGGGGTCTGTCATAGAACCTGTGCCTATCATACACTTTTTTCGCTTATGAATAATAGCATATTCCAACAAGTCAATCGCATTTTCTTTGACTTCAATATCCTCAAAAGCGTGTTCCATGTGATAGCATTTGCTTCTGGAGTCACAATAAATGCACCCGTGTGAGCAGCCCCGGTATAAATTCATTCCATTTTTAGCAGATAATATCCCTTTAGCTTTCACGAAGTGCATCGTATGTCCTCCCTGCATTTAGGCGCAATTTTTCCTATGTGCTTTCAGTTTTTTCATTGCCCAATCATAATGGCTTGCTGTAACGCTGACAAAATAAGAACCCAGCGTGCTTCCGCCTACCCATTTATAAACGCCTTTCGAAAACAATTCCTCGTTTGAAACAATTTCCGCCAGATTTATTACTTCGTTATGGGATTTCTGGAACATATTCTTTGCGTCCTCTAATGATGTAGACTGATGCTTTTTCCAAAATTCCACATTCATATCTCCATAGGTTTTCCAATTATACGGTTCTGGAAGAAACGGTTTATTATCACCGTTCTGATTGGAATACACCCAGTTTAACAAAAGCTGATGCCACTCATAGAGATGGATGAAAATATCACGAAGATTTTTATCTCTTTTCCAGTGAGCTTCTTTCTTTTTTTCATCACCCGAAAAATCAAAAGGCGTTGATAATTCTTTTTCTGTCAATCCAGAAACAAGAGTGTTTAACTTTTCATAATTAGCGGCTGCGGCTGTTAGTAAATCTGTTTTTGTTGTTGGTCTGCCCATATTTATTTTCCTTTCGTTTTTATCATACTATGTTGCTATTTCTCTGTATCTGTAACTTTATATCTCAAGATAGTTTTTAAATTGGCTTTGTCTGTACGGTTAGCATTATTCAAATATATTTCACGGTGTTCTTTTCCCATACGCTTATATCCGTGTTCTATACAATATCCGTCCATAATCTCAAATGACGCAGGCTCATCATCAAACGCTCCTTTATGCAATATTTGAATGCACCTGCCATCGCAGATTGTTTCAAAAGAAATATCGGTTAGATACGGAATATTTTTTCTCACCTTTACTGTCTCTAACGCATTATCAAACATTTTTCTGGAAATAAAATCTGGTTGTCGTATCATGATGCGGTACTGCAATTCTTCTTTTACCAAATATTCTTTTTCAGAAGCCATACTCCACATTCCCTCTAAAGGATATACGGTATAATCTGTTATTTCGTTGCTTTTTGGAGCAAACGCTTTATATGCCATCTTAATTTTATAAGCCATCGAAAACAGGGCGGCAACTTTATCTGAAAAGATTTCATCATTAGGATTTCCTCTGCCAGAAAGAATGATATATTTTTGAGCGGGAATATCAAGCACGCAAGGTTTTGCTTTTACACCATATATTTCTTTCTCATGCTTTTTCCATTCATGTTTCATTTTCAGCCCTCACTTTCCCAAATAGAATTTACAGGTAAATTATATCACGCTTATGCTGACACCCTATGTCAAGTTTTATATTTTTCATAGATTTTCTGTGCCTGTTCTGCCACGATGTCTTTCAGATATGCAGGCTCTATAATATCTACTTGCGTTCCAAATGACAATAAATACCCTATAAGCCATTCATCTTCTGGCATTTGGGCAGATACGATTAAATCCCCATTTTCTTTTTTGCTTACCATCGTTTTGTCAAATTCATCGTAAACACGGTATGACATATTTTTCGGGAAACGCAGTACGATTGTGTTGTAGCATTGCTCCAATGTATCATCTAATTCTGGAAAGGGGCTTTTGCAAAAAATTTCCGTGAGAACTTCAAAATCTATGATACGGGTCAGCTTAAAAATACGATAATCCTGTTTTTCCGTACAAAATGCTTTTAAGTACCATGACATAGACTTATATGACATTTTTAGCGGCCTAACAACTCTTTCGCTAATTGTTCCGTAGGAATTTGCATAAGTTATTTTTACGCACTTTTGATAAATTATCGCTGATTTTAGCAATTCAAATTTCTCATTGTCAGTTCCCTTGTTGCCCCATCTGGAAAAATCTACTTCAAGCCAGTTTTCCGAACTGATACAAAAGATTGCAGAAAGCTTTTGCAATGTTTGATTGATGCCAATATTGTTAGTAAGATTGATGCTTTGCAGGGCTGTTAGAATTTCCTGCTTTTCTTCTTCAGACAGCACTGCTTTATCTAAAACAAAATCACTCATTAAATGAATGCCACCGTTTCGCCCAGCTTCTGCATAAACAGGAATACCTGCACCACTCAAAGCATCAATATCTCTGTAAATTGTCCTTACAGATACTTCAAATTTTTCTGCTAATTCTGGAGCAGTAGCCTGTCCTTTATCAAGTAAATGATACACAATCTTAAATAATCTGCTTTCCTGCATTGCCAACTCCTCCTTTGATAATAGAATACCATCAAAATCCTGACACCGTATGTCATCATTTATTATAATCATTTCTTTACTCGTTATCAACTGACTAAGCATAAATGAACTTTATTCTGCTCAAAGCAGGGATAATGAGTAACGCTTTTCTTTTCTATATTCCCTATATTTCTGATGCTTTTAAAGAAAAATAGAGAGCAAGGTGTTAATCCCTGCCCTCCATTTTTAATGCTTTATGCGTATATGATTTCCCTATCCACAATCTCCCTCGCACAAGCCCTTATGTTATTCATTCTTCCTGTCCATTCTAAGGCGTTTTCTTCCTTTAAGCATTCCGTTATGCCCTGTGCCTGTTTTATGTCTTCTATAAGCCTTTCAAAGCATTCCTGCGCCTGACTGTCAATGTCAGCAAGGTAGGTGTTCAGCCTGCCGCTTGTGAGAAGATTGGTGTATGTAACTTTGCGGTACTGCTTCAGATAGTCCAGATGCCGTTGTCCCCATGCGCTTATGGGCTGTTCTTCTTCAGTGGGTAATCTTAAATCTGGAATAAGATACCCATTTTCCTCGTGATATGTGCCGCCTAACTGTTCAAATATTGATTTCATATGCAAAAACTCCTTTTCTGTATGGTTTGGTTTCTGCGGGGTATCTGCAAGCAATGTATCAGCAGGCTGTATGTATATGTTATCTTTAAGTTAAGTTTCTCCGATTCTGCTCCGGTTCTAAATTAGGTGTTGTGTCTATATTCATTTTTTCGAAGCCACCACATGATGGCTTGTTTGTGGCGCAATTCACTTTCTCTCTAACCGCTACCTCTCAGTTTCAAACT
>CATOOV010000133.1 GCA_951801955.1 uncultured Lachnospiraceae bacterium | reverse complement strand
ATCTCTTCTACAATCGCAATTAGTTGCGGCATAGCGGTATAAAAGACTGTTCTTTGATAATTGAATCATTGCCAGATATTGAATTTTCAAGGTGCATAGCTAAAATCTATGTGCGAAGTTTGAGTTTTTATCCTGTGTCTGCCAATAGAGATATTCACTCCATCCTTCTTCTGCAAAAGTGATTTTCATAAACTATTCCTCCATGGCCAGAAGTTCATCCATGGTTTTTGTTACCACCTGCCCGTTTTTGACCTGTTCATCTGCCCTGTTTAATTTTGCCAAATACTCAACATTCTTTTTGGCCTTTTCTAATTCATTGTACTCTGATTCTGATATAATAACCACATTCTTATTCTCTTTACGAGATACGATTACCGTCTCCCCGCTAAAAGCCATATCAAAATATTTTTTTATATTTGCTCTTACATCCATCTGTTTTGTCGCGATCATAGCGCACCCCTTCCAGTACTTAAAACCGTACTATTTATTGTACTAAATATTATATGTTAATTGGTACATATTAGTCAATAAAATATATATTTTTCTTTATTCCCCCATTTGCTTCAACTTTCTTCTGGCTGTTCTCCGATTTCTCCTCTTATATTTTCTATCAAATTTATCTTCGTAGGATAACTGTTTCCAAAATCCCTTCCGCATGATAATTGCCTCTTTCCAATTCTCATTCCTCTTTCAGAGCTATCTCCAATAATTCTGCCGCTATCTGAGCCGACCTAACCCTTATCAAATTGTCCCATACATCTTCCTTGCCAAGAAGGTTCATTCCGCCATGCCAGACAAGTTCATCATCCAGGACAGAAAAGTGCTCTTCCACATTTTCTTTTATGATAACATGAATACCACTTTCCCGCATAGTATCAATAAGTCTTTGGCAAAATTCCGGACTGCCATAGGCAATATTCTGCGGCTCTGTCGTAATTACCATAACTTTGCAGCCTGCTTCCTGCCTTGCTTTCACAAGACATAAAAAACGATCCACCTTGTCTTCGGTAATCTCCGGGCTGGACACGATAATCTTCTTCTCAGATTCTACAATATCCTGTTCGAATACATCCATATAGCTGCCGCTGTCATAAATTGCGTTCACGTTCTGCTTTGCCAAAACACCATTTGCAATCAGTTCAAAGCCTGTTCTCTTATAGGTACGAAGCCTTTTTACATACATATTGTCAAAAACCCGGATATGGGAATCAATATAATCGTAGACAATCACTTCCTTCTTTCCCCCATAATCCCGGTTTAGTCTGCCAATGTACTGCTCCAGCCTTCCCTCAAATGATACTGGAGCCGCCAACATCAGGGTATCAAGTCTTGGGTAATCGAATCCCTCGCCAATCTTCTGTCCCGTTGCCACCAAGATCAGGCTCTCATCCTCTGAAACTTCTTTAAGGCGCTGCCTTATGGATGAATTCTCTTTATCACTGTTATCTCCATAAAAGAGAAACACATGGTCTGCACCTTTTTGTAAATTCTCATACAAATATTTCGCCTGTTCCTTATATCTGGTCAAAATAACCGGAGTCCTTCCATCCTTAACACAAGCCCTGGTATCTTCAAGAATCATGTCATTTCTTACCGTGCTATTGCCAATCAATGCATAGGCTCCATTGATATCTCCCCTATCCTCTCTTGTATCTATTACCCTCGTATATCTCGGATACACATAATGACCGATCCCCTGCTCTATAGCCCGTTCTTTTGCCGTGTAGCTGTGCCGGACCGGCCCAAGCAGCATATGGATGATCTTCTCCAGATTATCGCCCCGCTTTGGAGTTGCAGTTACTCCATAAACATATCTGGCGTTTACCTTTTGCAGAACTTGGGTTGCAGTTGCGGAGCCTGCGTGATGGCACTCATCCATAATGACCATTCCATAGGAATTGATTCTTTTATTGAATTTTCCTTTGCTGTACATGGAGCCAATCATGGCTACATCAATAATACCCGTGAGAGTATTCTTGTTTCCATGCAGGATGCCGATCACACTGTCTCTTCGTTTCTCACGCCCTGTTTTCGTTTTATAAAAAGGCGGTTCCTCATCTATGGTCAGAAACTTATTCAGTTCTTCCACCCACTGTTCCAGCAGATCTTTACTTTGAAGCAGAATGAGCGTATTCACTTTTTTCTCCGATATAAGATAACTGCACACCACCGTTTTACCAAATGCGGTAGCCGCGCTTAAAACACCGTGGTCATAGGCAAGAAGCCTATGCGCTGCCAAATCCTGCTGTGTTTTCAAGTCTCCCTGGAAAGATACCCGGATTGGTCTTCCCTTTTCTCTCTGATCTTCTATCTCACATTCAATCCCCGCTTCTTTTGCGGACAAAATCAGATTGTCTCTCAAGCCCTGGGGAATGGCGATGTAGCCATCCACATCTTTTCCCATATACACAGCGCTGAAATTATTATAGTTGGAATAGCCTAACCGCTTATTTTTATAAAATATAGGATTATCGAAAGCCGCCATGCTCCTGATCTGGTTCTGAAGCCTGGGCATCAGATTCAGAGTGTCAACATAGATCCCGTCGCCCAGTACAATGTGCATTTTCCCTACAACATCGGACTTTATAAAACCGACTTTTTTCTTCCAGGGTTTCGGTCTGTTCTGTATCGTTACAGCAGCCGATATCCCCGTAGTTTGTGACAGTTCTCCCTGCCACTTTGCCATAAGACGCTCTATCTCATCATTTCCAAGCTTCCCTGTCCGATTTAACAGAACGTCCCATTGATCCGGATATGCATTCCAGTTCTTATCCACAAAAGCGCTGTTGCCGTTTTTAAGCGCCCCTCCCTGCAATGGCAGCGCGATCAGATTTCCAATACCACTTGCTGCGTCCTGAGAGGGATACATTCGGTCATAATAATGGAAAGACTTTAAATTGATGGAAGCAGAACCTTTGTCCAGTAACAAAAATCCAAAGTTTCTTGCCAAAGACGCAGATATGGGTTTCTTAAAAAAAATCCACACATGGGCCCCTCTCCCTGACCGGGATCTCTCTACCAATGGTGTAATGCCGTTAAGTTCACACATCATCCTGATGGCATCCACTTCCTCATGCCACTCCTCATCCATGTTTGCGAAATCTGTCTGCTCCGCGTCTTTTTCATGGTTGTCAAAATCAAATACAAGAAACCGGCATGTGCCATCTGCAAGAAGAGGATATACCCCTAACACATCAGAACCATCTTCTTTCATCCCAAGTAAATGGTTCATGAGTTTCTCCGGTGTAAGCTTTGTCCACTCCCTATGTTCACATACCTCGCAGCTTTGCTTCTCACCCTGCTGCTTTGGACAAAGGCGGTTATCCCAGCGATTATTACACTGCGGAAAATACCCGCCTTTCGCTCCTCTTTTTGCATATACATCGGTTCTGCCCCAGAACATGGAAAAATACCGGTTTGCCAGTTCCCGCGTGATAAATTGGTTCTGAATACGCCCTCCCTGATCCGGATCGTATTCCTGGGTGTTTTCTATTTTTCCCGCAAACATATTTTCCGTTTCATAGGGAATATTGGCTTTATCCAGCTGTTGTTTCAGTCTTTTATTTTCATCCTGAAGACTCCGTACTAATCTCCGAAGAGAATCCAGATTATATGCTTCTATATTCATGAAATCTACACCCCTGCAATGTGTATTTCTGTATTTTATCCCCAATCCTCTACTATTAATCCGTTCACTTTGACAAAGTCATCTATATGATTGCTCATCAATATTAACGTCTGATTTTTCACACACTGTAATCAATGCTTCCTATAGACTTATAGGTATCCTCTCTTCCTCAGCGGCTCTGCCTTCTCCCTGCCCAAACCTATGCTGCCAGGCTTCTGCCATTTTCAAATATTGGGGCTGTTGCCATAATGATCTGCTCCTTATGACTGCAATTATCAAAAATCGGAGAGAATTGCACTTAAGTTCTCCTCTCCAATTGCTTCCAACATGTCCCATATATTGACTACTCTGTATTCTTTCATTTTATCGAACCCTCTTGGACATCAAGCTCCGTATCTCGTCTATATTTGTCATCTGGCGACTCACCGGTGCGGATGGCTCTCTTTTGGGATCATCTGCCAAAGCATCAAAATCTTTGATAAAAGATTCAATTTTTTCGAATCAGTAATTTTTACATTGGTCAGTATACTGGATGTAGCCATTCTATCGCCTCTTCTTCAACAAAACACTTGTTTTTCTACTTTTATTTTTATCTTATCATCTCAGGTCCCTTTTTTCAATCGGGTTATGCAATTTTCAGATTCTCAATCATTTGTTGTCACTTTGCGATTATTTCCTATTTTAATATATACACCTCACTGAAGCATCTACGCCATCCCCAAGTTGTCCAATTCTCCCAATTCAGCAACCTCCATAGCCTTTCCAAACTTTCCACTTTCTTCCTACTTCTCATCCGCCATATAAGTATAAATGTCAATTGTTGTATTGTAATGCTGATATTCTATGATACCCTGCACCACCTTTGGCTGCATATCTGCCTCAAAGCATCAGCGGCAGAATATGTGACATATGGCATGGAAATATAAATCCTCAGAATACAATGTTTTCATAGGATTGATTTACATATTCCGTCGTGAATACTGGATATTTTTAATTTCATACTACTTCACTGTTTATTTTTCGGTCAAAATAATTTGTTTTTGAACTATTTTTCACAAATATTTTCTTGTGCTACAATCCAAATTC
>CATOOV010000132.1 GCA_951801955.1 uncultured Lachnospiraceae bacterium | reverse complement strand
GGATAACGGCGTGGTTACGAAGGAACCCACGGCAACGAAGGCGGGGGTAAAGACCTTTACTTGTAAGGTGTGCAAAGCGACGAAAACAGAGACAATCCCAGCAGCAGGAACACCACAGCCCCAATTGCCGAAAGTGGGGGATACCTTAAAAGACAAAACTTCCAAAGCAGTTTATAAGGTGGCCTCCATAAAAACAGTGAAAGGGAAGACAAGCGGGACTGTGAAGTATCTAAAGCCCTCCAATTCTTCTGTGAAAACCGTTACGATACCAGCAAGTATCAAGGCAGATAACATTACTTTTAAGGTAACATCTGTTGCAGACAAAGCGCTGCAGAATCACAAAAAGCTGACAAAAGCAGTGATTGGAAGCAATGTTACTTCTATCGGTCCGAATGCATTTCGTGGATGTACGAAGCTTAAGACGTTGACAATTGGAAAGAATGTCACAACCATTGGGACAAAGGCATTTTATCAATGCAGCACCCTTGGGAAAGTAACAATTCCGTCCAAGGTGAAAAAGATCGGCAAGCAGGCATTCTATGGATGTAAGAAACTGAAGACGATCACAATCAAGACAACGTTACTGAAGAAGACAACGGTTGGAAGCAGTGCATTTAAAGGGATTTATGCAAAGGCGACCATCAAGGTACCAAAGAGCAAACTAAAAGCCTATAAGAGCATTCTGCGGGCAAGGGGCGTAGGAAAGAAAGCCAAAATAAAGAGCTAAAATAGAAGGTATGGGAGAGAAGTAAAGATAAAGAACTAGTACTCTTTCCAACTAGAAATAGAAAAAGCGGTTTCACATCAAAAACAATGGAAGCCGCTTTCGCGTAACAAGGTCTTTCTTGACAGGGTAAAAAATAACACGCGCACGTTAAGTACAAAAAAGGAAACCAACATGACGGTATTGGTTTCCTTTTTTTCTATGAAAAATAACTAAGCAAGCGTATTGACAGCTTTGGTTAAACGGGAAATCTTTCTTCCAGCAGTATTCTTGTGATATACGCCCTTCGAAGTAGCCTTGCCGATTTCGGAAATGGCAGCGTTTAACGCTGTCTGTGCAGCTTCCTTGTTCTTTGCTGCTACAGCGGCTTCTACTTTTTTAATAGAAGTCTTAACAGCAGATCTGATCGATTTGTTGCGAGCCGTTCTTACCTCAGTTACTAAAATTCTCTTCTTTGCTGATTTAATGTTAGCCAATCTGTACACCTCCAATATTTAAAATTCGCAGCAATCCAATTGACTGATTCGCGGAAATAGGACTGCACTGTGTTCTGCGGTTGTTCCATTAAAGCCGGACACGGACGTTCTAATGTAAACATACTCATATAGTTTAGTCCCAAATTTTCCAACTGTCAATACATATTTTGATTTTTTCTGCAAAAAATAGAGAGAAAGGTTTAGAGTGAAAGAGAAGGATAAGTCTTTTACGATTTGCCTGTTTGTGCTGGAAAATGCATAAAATGGAAAAACAGTGACGATACATGTACTGTTTCAAAAAGTTAATTTTGGAGGGTAAACGATGAGTCAGTTTCAGGTGCGTACCGATCTGGCGTTAGAAACCAGAGAGAAATTCGAGGAAGATAACGTAGAGGTGAAAGGAGTAAGGGTAGAGGAGGAATACCGCAGGGAAAAAGAGATAAAGATCACTACCATGGTGATTGAGACAGAAAATGGCGCCAAGGCAATGGGAAAACCAAAGGGAACCTACATTACTTTGGAGGCGGCAAATTTGGACTGCCAGGATGAAGACTATCACCGTGAAATCTCTGTAGAACTGGCAAGGATTATCAAAAAACTGCTTCCAGAAAAGAATGGTACATTGTCAGTGCTGGTAGCAGGATTGGGAAACCGTGAAGTGACGCCGGACGCTTTGGGACCAAGGGTTGTTGACAATATGATGATTACACGGCATGTATTAAAGGAATTTGGAAAGTATGCCTTTGGTGAGGAGGAGGTCAATGCAATTAGTGGGATTGTACCTGGAGTGATGGCCCAGACAGGTATGGAGAGCCAGGAGATTGTACGAGGGGTAATTGAGCAGACCAAGCCAGATGTCATGATTGCCATTGATGCACTTGCTGCGCGTAGCACTAGAAGGCTGAGCCGGACTATACAGATTACGGACACTGGTATCAATCCTGGTTCCGGCGTGGGGAATCATCGCCATGGACTGTCAAAAGCCACACTGGGGATCCCTGTGATTGCCATAGGGGTACCAACCGTGGTAGACGCGGCAACGATTGTCAGTGATACCATGCAGACTTTGATTCATGCCATGGAAGAACACAGCCATTTCAGTACATTAAGTACGGGGCTGAATGCCTTGAATGATATGGAAAAATATGAGTTGATCCGGGAATTGCTGTCTCCTCAGTTAAATACCATGTTTGTCACCCCGAAAGATATTGACGAATCCATTAAGCGTTTAAGTTTTACCTTGTCAGAAGGATTAAATATTGCTTTTGCATAAAATTTTTGGTACAGGCATATATTTAATTGTTGGAAAAGATTTTAAGTGAAAGCATATTGGACGGCAAAATGGGAATAGGGAAAATTTTGATAAGAAATAGAAAGAAACCAAGAAAATATATACAGTGGATGGCAGGAGGGGTAAGCGTCCTTTTTGTATTTGTGTGTTATCAAACGATGTCATCCACAGGGGATGCTCCGGCAGCGGAGCAGTTCTTAAATTATATTCGGGAAGAAATTGCCGTTTCGGCATGGAAAAATTGTATGCCTGTCATGATGCGGGAGGAAGAAGAAGGCGAGATAACACTGGGAAGTTTTTTGTTGGGAAAGATGGAAGATTTTTATCCTGTTTATGCCTTCAGTGGAACTTTAACAGAATATGATACAAAGATTGAAAGTGACTTGACCTGCGGTATGCTGGAGGAAAATGAACAAAAAAGCGTGGAGGGGCAGGAAGGGCAGAAAAACCAAGAAGAGGGGCAGGAAGGACAGCAAAACCAAGAAGAGGGGCAGGAAGGACAGCAAAAACCAGAGGGACAGGAAGTGGCTTTCAATGATACTGGAGAAAAACCAGAAACCGAAAAGGCAGTGGAGATTTCCAGAGAAAAGTTAAATGATTTTGATTATCTGGTGCAGAATTTTTATCAAATTGATCGGACTACGACCATTGACGGCAGTGAACTGAATGCACAGGCTATGTTGGAAAAAGATATGAAATTGCAGGGGGGGGCGGAAAATATACAAATATTGATCTATCACACACATTCACAGGAAGGTTATGCGGATTCTGTGCCAGGAGATCCAGAAAGCAGCGTACTTGCCCTGGGAGAGCGTTTGACACAGCTTCTGAGAGATCAGTACGGATTTAATGTGATGCACCATATGGGGGAATATGATGTAAAAGACCGGGACAATGCTTACTCTTATGCAGGTCCAGCGCTGGAGCAAATCCTTGCAGAGAATCCAAGTATAGAAGTAGTCATTGACTTGCACCGTGACGGGGTGCCGGATACGGCACATTTGGTCACGGAAGTAAATGGCAAACAGACGGCGCAGATCATGTTTTTTAATGGTTTGAGCCGTACTACTAAAAATGGAAATATTGCATATCTGGCAAATCCGAATCTGGCAGATAACCTTGCCTTTTCTTTTCAAATGAAACTTGCCGCGGAAGAATATTATCCTGGCTTTTCACGTGCAACGTATTTAAAGGGCTATCGTTACAATCTCCACTATCGTCCCAAAAGCCTTCTGGTGGAAGTGGGTGCCCAGACAAATACCTTTGAGGAGGCAATCAATGCAATGGAACCGCTTGCCGATATTTTACATAAAGTACTTTCTCCTTAAGAAAACGATAAGTTTGCAAGCATATGTTTTTAAGGCATTGCAGATATGTTGAAAGAAGGTGTTTGGATTGGAAGGAAACAAGGAAAGAAAGGCAGAGATTATAGACTGGGAGACGTTAGAGAAGAAGGAACGCAGCGAGCAGGAAGAATTACTGATGCATTCTGTGTACCGTTTAGAACCAGCATATTGGGTTGGGGTGAAACGTCTGGAAAAATATCTGTATGGGGCGTTCTGTTTCCATGAAGGGACTGATACCAAAAAGCGTGCGGTTAGCGCAGCGTTTCTGTTGAATGGCAAGGAATTTTTGCTGGCAGTTATAAAAGATGAAAAAAAAATGCTGTACCAAGAGGAGGGGGAGCAGTCTGGTGAAATGTCGGGAATGGAGGAACAAATGGAAGGAATTTTCGACAGTATTTTTAAGCAGGGACAGAAAAAAGTTGAAAAAATGGAAAAGTATCTGATTGAAATGGAACAGGAAATTGTGAAAGGAAGGATTAATCGAAATCGGAATCGATCTATTTTTGAGTGTAAACGCCTTTTGACTGTTTGGAAAAATGATTATGTGCAATTTTTAAATATGGTGGAAGGAATCAATGGGCTGGAAGAGAAAAAAAAGGAAACCCAAGGGCAGATACTAAATGAGGAATCTGCCTGTTATTTTCGTGTCTATGAAAATAGGTTAAACCATCTTACAAAAGATATCCAATTCTTATATGAAGAGTTGGTGCATATCCGGGAGGCATTGGATGCTGCGCTGTCCTATGAAGAGAATCGAATTATGAAGGTGTTTACCACAGTGACAACCGTTTTTACTCCTCTGACACTGATTGCCGGCTGGTATGGTATGAATTTTGATTTTATGCCAGAGCTCCACTGGCAGTATGGCTATGTTTTTGTAGGTATCTTAAGTATTCTGGTAATCTTGGTCTGTATTTGGTTTTTTCGGAAGAAAAAGTTGTTTTAGCCACAGAGATGTCAGCAAAGCTGCCATGCGCCTTCTTATAAGGCTTTTTTCTGTGGCTGGGAGGGTTATCACCCTCATAGAAATGAAAAATCAACCAATTCCAAATAAATTTGAATGGTGTGATTT
>CATOOV010000131.1 GCA_951801955.1 uncultured Lachnospiraceae bacterium | reverse complement strand
GTGTTGGGGTCGGCGTCGGTGTTGGGGTCGGCGTCGGTGTTGGCGTTGGCGTGGGCGTCGGTGTTGGGGTCGGCGTCGGTGTTGGGGTCGGCGTTGGCGTGGGCGTCGGTTGTACAGCTTCCTTTACTGTTACATTACATACCTTGCTGGTCGCACTGACACTTGCAGATCCTGCTGCTGTGGTGACAACCAACGTATACTTTCCCGCATCTTGTTTTGCAGCAGATTCCACCACAAGTTTCTTCCCTGTCTTTCCAGGCAGTGCCACCCCATCCTTATACCATTGGTAAGTATGTATCCCTGGAACTTCTGTTATGGTAGATACAATCTCAAATCGCTTGTTTTCCTCAACAGCGACCGTTTCAGAGCTAAGATTTATCTGTACAGGAACAGGCGTCGGCTGCACCACAGTCTCCCCTCTGTCTATTTCTTTCTTCTGTACAGTTTCAGCAACAAACTGTGCCTCAATAATATCACCATCTGCAAGTTCCTGATATGCTGCTTTCACGGCAATAGATTTGTTATTGGTAATTTTCTGATATTTTCCGCCTACCACGAGGGAATCAATCACATATCCCTCTTCTGCCTGTATGGTAAGATCTTTGCTCTCTCCTTGTGTCAGAGTGAGTACACCGTCTGCACCGACTATTTTTCCACCCTGGGAATTTGACAAAATAATAGATTTAGAAGTATTCGTATTCTTACCATCATCTTCTACTGCTACAACGGCAAAAGGGCTGAATGATTTGCAGGTAATTACCAAACCATAGCGCGTGATCACACATGGCACTTCTTCCACGCCTATCGTTTCCCCATACTTGTTCCTCTTAAAATGATATGCCTTAAAAGTGACCCCTTCATCTTCAGGTCCATAACCTGCCGGAAATCCCACGGATAACCGCACGGAAGTTCCCAAACTTAAGATATTCTTGTTGCAGGTGATAGGATTAATATTATAAGTTTCACTTTTCAGTATCTTATCTTGTGGAAATTCACTGTTAATCATCCCATTCATCGTATCTGTCTGGGCATGGGAAGGTGAAGTAACAACTAGTGTAAGCCCTGTCACCATTTCAGGAGTAACTTCCGTTCCATCTTCTGTTTTCCATTGTTCCAGATTTTTCTTGGAAAGGTCAGAATTATCCAAAAGCTGGGGCCTTCCAAATAAATTTAAATAGTACCCTCTTGACCTGTAAGCACAAATAGCATTCCTATTAGTCGCTGTATAGCTTATGCTCTTAGGCGCTTTTTCACTTCTCACACCAATTAATCCTGTAGTCTCAAACACATAACTGATCGAATCATCCAGCCACATAACGCTGGGAGTAAAATCAAATTCCACGGTATCTGTTCCGTTCCACTTAATATTTTCAACCTTACAGTGTTCTAAAGCCGTCGTATTCTCTTGTGGCACAGATACATGGATTCCTGCCTCTGTGGCACCTTCTACCAGTTTCAGTTCCTCATGGTAAATAATTTTCATGTGGTGCGTTTTACCTATGTAAATCCGTGAGGTATTCGATGGTATGGCTTTTTTCACATAAGGAGGCGCCATATATGTGCCGCTTGGATTGAAAAGCACCTCTGTATGCGCGTCAAAGAGAAGTGGATCTCCATGATAACTCAGGCAACTAAGATCTTCCTGGTAATTGCCGGGCGGCTGGCTGGTCACAGCAAATTCTACATATTGGGAACTGGCAACGTTGACGGTCCATTCTGTATCCGTATCATTGAGCGAATATACGTCTGGAAGTGCATATGCCCATTTGCCGTACTTCCACTCTTTTGTACTCTCGATGTATTGTGTTTCTTTCATCAGAATATATTTACCGCTCTCAATGGTCTTTGCAACGCCCATGTCACGATAACTTACTTTATAAACGCCTGTTTTGATATCCCCTTGGATTGCCTCTCCATTGTACAACACTTTTAAACCATTATTGTCAGAAACAGTATCAAACATCCCCCCCTGGTCTTCTATTCCAGGATAAGAAAACTCAAAATTTGCCTCTGACATTACACCGTCTGGAACATGGCGCTTATTCATGACATCCGCTCCCACTATCAGATAATCAGACCGCTCAAATCCATCCACTCCATTTTCGCCGGGAATCGGAGGTATCGGGTCATCCATCGTCGCGTCTATTCCATACCATTTATTGTCAATTTGGACATAATTCCACATATGGGGTTCCAGTTTGTCAGGATTTTCTTGGAATCCCCCCTGCACCAAAACGCATGGAATGTTCAATCTGTCCAACATTGCCTTTACTGCCCTTGCATATCCTTCGCACAAGCTTTCCCCTTTTGCCAAAGCTCCATACGCGGTTCTGATATGTCCAACATTTTCTTTTTTGCAGGTATTCTCAAGGCGATAGGATGTATTACGGACCAGTGTATCATGAACATATTTAACTTGCTGTTCTGTCCGCTGTTTCCCATCGTCCGCCGTGACACTATTTGCCCCCTGCACAATCTCATCCATTTTGTTTTCATATTCTGAAAGCGCCGCTTCCACATCTGCCTGGCTGGAAAACCCCTTTGCAAAATAATTATCACTTCTTCCTGGTCCCAGATAAGCACAATAAGCACCCGCTTTTTGTGTCACACGCAAAGAAAGGTATGAAAAATCCACATAAAAAATGTCAGGAAAATCTGCACAAAAGGCATCTCTTGCCGCTCCCATATAGGTCAGCAATGTCATATTGCCATTTGCATATCCATCAAGCTGCTCCTGAGTCACATGCCCATTTGCAACAAGGTCATAATCCCCTGTCCCCGTCTTAAGTATCCCCTCTGTATACATATTGTACATTGCATCATAAAATCCTTTTGCCTCGTCTGGAAGCTGTCCATAATAGTACCTTCCATCCACCTGTCCAGGGGCAGACGCATCAGAAATGATACTTTCCGGTCCAGAGGCATATGCAGCATCCCCAACGCTGCATATGCCCAATGGTACCGCTAAAAGCATCGCCAGCGCCAAACTGACGGTTCTTTTCAGTTTCATAAAATCTTTTCCTCTCTTTCTAATATTTGTCAATACTTATGCCTTTGAATCCAAGCATAACATGAGCCAAAACATTACGTCAAGATGGAAAAGAAGATTTTTACAGTTCTCTTTTCATTACGGCTCCTTTTGCACCGGAAGTTACCATCTGTGCATACCGTGCAAGATAACCTTCTGTCACTTTTGGACTTCTTGGCTGCCAATTTGCCTTCCTCTCGGCAAGTGTTTCTTCTGGTACATCCAGCTCCAGCTTCATTTCAGGAATATTGATTTTAATGGTATCCCCTTCCTCCACCAAGGCAATGGTTCCGCCCACCGCTGCTTCTGGGGAAACATGTCCGATAGACGCTCCCCGGCTTGCCCCAGAAAAACGTCCGTCCGTAATCAATGCAACTGTGGAGCCAAGCCCCATGCCTGCAATTGCCGATGTGGGATTTAACATCTCGCGCATTCCTGGTCCGCCCTTTGGCCCTTCATACCGAATCACCACTACATCTCCCGCTGTAATCTTTCCGCCTTTGATTGCCGCAATGGCATCCTCCTCACAGTCAAACACCCGTGCAGGTCCTTCGTGTACCATCATTTCCGGCGCCACTGCGGAACGTTTTACTACGCTTCCTTCCGGCGCAAGATTTCCTTTTAATACGGCAAGCCCTCCCGTTGCACTGTATGGGCGGTCTAAGGGACGGATTACCTCTGGATTCTTATTAATACAGCCTTTGATATTTTCCCCGATCGTCTTCCCAGTTACTGTCATACAATCCAGATTCAGCAAGCCAAGTTCAGCAAGCTGGTTCATCACTGCATAGACGCCGCCCGCTTCGTTCAAATCTTCCATATAGGTGGGACCTGCCGGAGCGAGATGACAGAGATTGGGCGTTTTTTCACTGATTTCATTTGCAAATCCAATATCAAAATCAAAACCAATCTCATGGGCAATCGCCGGAAGGTGCAGCATGCTATTTGTAGAACATCCCAGCGCCATATCCACAGTCAATGCATTTAACACAGCTTCCTTTGTCATAATATCCCTTGGGCAGATATTCTTGCGGTACATCTCCATTACGGCAACACCGGCATGTTTTGCAAGGCGGAGACGGTCAGAATATACGGCTGGAATCGTTCCATTTCCCTTAAGCCCCATCCCCAATGCTTCTGTCAGGCAATTCATGGAATTTGCTGTATACATACCAGAACAGGAACCGCAGGTAGGACATGCCTTTTCCTCAAATTCACATACATCCTCTTCTGTCATCGTGCCCGCCGCATAGGAACCCACCGCTTCAAACATGGAAGACAGGCTGGTTTTACGCCCCTTCACATGCCCGGCAAGCATCGGTCCGCCAGAGACAAATACAGTTGGCACATTTACCCGTGCTGCCGCCATTAAAAGCCCTGGTACATTCTTGTCACAGTTCGGCACCATAACCAACGCATCAAACTGATGTGCCAAAGCCATACATTCCGTAGAATCAGCAATCAAGTCACGGGTTACTAGGGAATATTTCATCCCCGTATGCCCCATTGCAATCCCATCGCACACTGCAATTGCAGGAAATACTACCGGAACGCCTCCTGCCTCTGCAACCCCCATTTTAACCGCATTCACAATTTTGTCCAGATTCATATGTCCTGGCACGATTTCATTGTAAGAGCTTACAATTCCCACCAATGGCTTATCCATTTCTTCTTTGGTAAACCCCAGCGCATGAAACAGGGAACGGTGGGGTGCCTGCTGCATTCCCTTCTTTACATTATCACTTCTCACTTGTACTACCTCTCCTTTCAACTATTGGCTCCCAATAGGCGTTTGCGAAACGCCAGAACCCGCATAAATACGGGATTCTTTTTGTTACAAAATAAAACAACTCCTCACTGGTTTGTGGTAAAATTGAGATGTCCAGTAACAATCAACCATCCACCAGAAA
>CATOOV010000130.1 GCA_951801955.1 uncultured Lachnospiraceae bacterium | reverse complement strand
GGTGGTCAAACAATTTTAGCAGTTTTGTCAATAGACAGTTTTCACAAAATTTCATAATTTTAATTATGCACAATTACATTATTCAGTTATCAAAGTTCAGTATGTCTTAAGTTGACCACATTGGGCGATGCGGGAAGTGAGGTATGCGCTCCGCCCTTGCGTACAGCCGAAAAAGGTTGTGGTCGTGGGCGGCGGTGTCGCTGGTATGGAGGCTGCCAGAACCACAGCCATGCGGGGACATAAAGTTTCTTTGTATGAAAAGAATGAGTCGTTGGGCGGCAATCTGATCCCCGGCGGTTCCCATAGCTTTAAAAAAGAGGTACGGGAGCTGAATGCGTGGTATCAGAATGAATTAAAGGCGCTGCCTGTGGAGATCCATACCGGGGAAGCCGTTACAGCTGGTCAGCTTCGCGATATGGATGCAGATGTCATCATTCTGGCAGCAGGTTCCGTCCCTGTCATGCCGAAAGTGCCGGGAATAGAGGATAAAAAGGTGATCGGCTGTATGGAAGCGTTTGCACATCCGGAAAAGGTCGGACAAAAGGTCATGGTGATCGGCGGCGGTCTGGTTGGCTGTGAAATGGCATTAGAATATGCACAGGACGGCAAAGAGGTTACGGTCGTGGAAGCCCTGCCTAAGATTTTGTCGGCAGGTATCCCATCCCCGATCCCAAATGGCCAGATGATCCCGGATTTGTTTGAACATCATCATGTGGCTGTATTGGAGGACCATCGTCTTTCTGCTGTGGAAGATGGCGGGGTCATTCTGGAAAGCGGTGACCAGAAAAAGGTGCTGGATGCAGATTCAGTTGTTATCGCAGTTGGTTTCCGTCCGGTCCCGTCCATGGCTCAGGAGCTTCAGGGATGCGGCGCTGCCGTTTATGAGATCGGAGATGGTCAGAAGGTCAGCACGATCCTTCATTCTGTATGGGATGGATATGAGGTAGGGAACAATATTTGATCTATTTATTTTGGTATAAGGCAGAATGCTTTATATAATGTCAAAAAAATTAAGGAGGCTATTACAATGAGAGCAGAATTAAAGGAATATCAGGCAGTGGAAGCTGCTGCAATGAAGTTTGTCAAGAGCGTTGCCGAGGGAAACAGCGCATATGCAAAGGAACTGTTCACGGATGAGGCTGTTTTGTTTGGATATCTGGACGGTAAGCTGGAGCATGGCTCTATTGAGCAGTTCTATCACAATGTGGATACTGTGCCTGGCGGTGATAATTTCAAGGCCCGTGTGGATGTCCTGATGGTTGAGGAAGCCCTGGCTGTTGTACGTGTGCTGGAAGAAGGCTGGGGCAATCGTATTGACTTCACGGATGTGCTGCTTCTGTTGAAGATGGATGGCGAATGGAAATGCGTTGCAAAGGCATATAATCAGAATTCCGATACCATTCAGAAATAACCATCATAAATAGATTGATGCAGGAAGTGGGGAACAGGCTGGTGCGTTGGAAATGCTGCCTGCCTGTTCCTTTATATGGTGGCTGTATATGTCTGCGGTACAATATGCTCTGGTGGATGGTCTGACTGCAATGGGAAAGATCAGATATGCACTTCCATTGTCACTGTTTCGTAAAATTGTATATATGATGTGCCTTTGCATTCTGCCGTTGTTTCTGGATATACGATATATTTTTTATGCAGGGACGATATCGGATGCGGTGGGAGCTTTATTCAGCCTGATATTGTTTTGGGGCATGATCAATCCCAGAATAAGGCGTGAATTGAGTAAAGAAAGGATAGTCAGGCATGGATAAATGTAATGCTTCCGGCAGGACAAAAAAGCCATTGATATCATATTGGGGTTGCTGTTTATAGCATTATTGGGGTATTCCTTTATGGGTGTTCCTTTTCATGAGGTTGCTGGCATTATATTTATAGCAATGACCATAATTCATAATATCATTAACATAAAGTGGTATAAAGCAATAAAGAGGGGCGTTTATAACAGGAAAATTATCTAATTCCATGTATAGCTTTACCCGCCGAAGAAGAACAGCCGATAGGCACATGGGGGTGAGCGAGTGCCAGTGGCACTCAAGCAGCGAACCGACCGAGCCGGCAGGCGAGAAAGCGGCATCTGGACTATCTGAAGCAATACCGCAAAGTTACATATACCAATCTTCTCACAAGTGGTAAACTGAATGCCTACCTTGCTGACATCGACTGGCAGGCACAGGAACGCTCCCACAGGCTCATAGAGAACATGAAAAAACACAATGAATAACGGAACGCCTAAAGGAAGAAAACGCCTTAGAATGGACAGGACAGCTAGGTAACATAAGGGCTTGTGCGAGGGAGATTGTGAACGAGGAAATTATATATACTTAAGCAACAAGGCAGCAGAGAGAAATCTCTGCTGTTTTTTTCAGGAGAGTTTTGTGAATATAACTGAAAACTATTTATGAATATAAGGCGAAGCAGATTGACATAATCATGACAACGGAATATAATTAAACCGATGGTTTAATTATTGAAAGGAGATATACAGATGGCACGCAGAAAAAAAGAACCAAAAAGCGTACATAGAGAAAATATTGCCGCTGCCGCTTCGGCATTGTTTATGGAGAAAGGGATTACGGCAACTTCCATGAATGATATAGCAAAAGCGGCGGGATATAGCAAAGCAACATTATATGTGTACTTTGAGAACAAAGAGGAAATTATCGGTTTTTTAGTGTTAGACAGCATGAAAAGGCTTTACAGTTATATAACTTCTGCATTGGAGCAGCAGGAGGAAACAAAGGCAAGGTATGATATGATTTGCCGGGGGTTAGTCCTATACCAAGAAGAATTTCCTTTTTATTTTAGAATGGTGTTAGATAAAATTAACATTGATTTTGAAAGCCAAGATTATTTGCCCGAAGAGAAAGAAACCTATCAAGTCGGAGAGGAAATAAATGAAAAAATAAAGGATTTTTTAGTAAGCGGCATGAAAAAAGGCGATTTGCGTGATGACATAAAAATTATGCCTGCTATCTTTCAGTTTTGGGGTATGTTGTCAGGACTTATCCAGTTGGCGGCAAATAAAGAAGAATACATTGAAAAAACAATAAACTTATCTAAAATTCAGTTTTTAGAGTATGGTTTTGATATGTTGTACCATTCGATTGAAAAGGAGTGAGTGAAATGACCACGAATAGGAAATTGGTGCTTGCAATTTTAGGCAGCCCTCATAGAAACGGAAAGACGGCATCTATGATGGATATTGCAATCCGCAGAGCAGAGGAGAAAGGCTATATGGTGACTAAAATAAATCTGTATGAAAAAAATCTCTCATTCTGCATAGGGTGCCGTAACTGTATAGACACGAAAGTCTGTACGCAAAAAGATGATATACAGGAAATCGCCAGCTTTTTGCGTGAATGTCAAATAGTCTTTCTTGCGGCTCCTGTTTATTGGGCGAATGTCCCTGCCCCTGTTAAAAACTTATTTGACCGATTATTAGGAACAGCTATGGAAGAAACAAGTACTTTCCCCAAACCACGTCTGAAAGGGAAAAAATATATGGTTTTGACTTCCTGCAATACTCCTTTCCCATTTTCATGGATATTTGGACAAAGTAGGGGGGCAATACGGAATATGGACGAATTTTTTAAGACTGCAGGCATGAAACCAATAGGCAAAGTGGTTTATGCAGGTGCATCTTCTAAAAAGGAGCTTCCAAAGCACATAGTCAGAAAGATTGAGAGGTGTTTGAAATGAGAATATCTAAAAAGAAAATAATTTCAGTTATCATTTTACTTTTTTTACTTATTGCTCTAATTTGTGGAGCGGTTTACTTAAAGAACGTTGCTGATTATAAACGAGCCATAGGGGAAACTACATTTGATGAAATAGATATTGCTGATGTTTCTGATGGAATTTATATCGGAGAATATGATGTGAATTTTATATATGCCAAAGTGGAAGTAACTGTAGAAGATGGGGAAATTGTAAGTATTAATATTTTGGAGCATAGGCATGAACGTGGAAAAGCCGCAGAAAAAGTTATAGAGAAAATAATTGAGGAACAGAAAATAGATGTTGATGCAGTCTCTGGCGCAACGAATTCAAGCACTGTCATAAAAAAGGCTGTTGAAAATGCGCTCAAAGGAGGACTGTAAGATATGAACGAAAAAACGAAATGGATACGCTGCCCTGTTTGCGGAAATAAGACCCGTGACAGAATTAGAGAAGATACAGTTTTGAAAAACTATCCCCTCTACTGCCCGAAGTGCAAGAAGGAAACATTGATTAAAGTAAAGAATTTGCAGATAACAACCATCACAGAGCCAGACACTTTAGATGCAGAGCCGATGAATTTGTGAGAAATCACAGTTGTTGGTTCTGTTTTGTTTTATATAGATTTTAATGCAAATCCCTTTTATGGTAGATAACGAATCTTGACATTTATTTTCAATACTGTATAATACAATACTGTATTATACAGTATTGAAAGGAGAAAATATATGTCAACTATTGATTTAATAATTTTAGGCTCACTTTATCAAAGCCCCAAAAGTGCATACGAATTACAAAAACAAATTGAGGACAGGCATTTAGCCAGATGGGTAAAAATAGGTTCTTTTACAGTATACAAAAAAGTTATCCAATATGAAAAGAAAGGATTTGTCCTTAGTGAAACAAAGAAGAATGGCAATATGCCCGAAAAAACAGTATATACACTCACATCAAGTGGGAAAACAAGGTTTCTTGAATTGATGTCTGAATTTTCGGTAGGTGAAACCAGAATATTTTTAGATTTCAACGCCGTTATTGTAAATATGTCATTGCTTGATGATACAGATTTCAAAGAATGTATGAACAATATAAAGAACAGCATTTGTAAAACCAAAAACCAAATACAAGAACAAATGTCAATGCAAAAGGAAATGACTTTATTAGGACAAATGATATTGGAACAACAATATATGCTTTTAGAAACATTAGAAAAATGGGAAAAGATTTTTGAACAGAAAATTAACGGGGAGGATGAAAAACATGATTAGC
>CATOOV010000129.1 GCA_951801955.1 uncultured Lachnospiraceae bacterium | reverse complement strand
TATTAAAGTACGCCCTTTTTTAATTTAAGCAAACATTTCCGACAGAACAGATCAAATATGACCATAAAAAAGGCAAAAAGAAAGCTGCCGCTTCACGATTATTCAATCGTTAAAGCGACAGCCCCTTCGCAGCAAGAACACTGGCGGCATTCTCGAATTAAATACAAATTTCCTTTATTTTAACTTTTTCACCCACAGCCCATGCAGGTTACAGTATTCATAGGCAGCTACCGCCTGGTCACCAGAATTTAAGATAAATTCCGCTTCTGGTTTCTCTCCTGGTGAGAGCTTTTTGAGGTGGCCACCATGCTCTGTCTCCAAAAAAATCCACATAATATAATGTTCCTCAAGCATGGGATGTTCAATATCTCCCACCTTCACTGTAATTTTGTCCCCATCTTGTGTTACCACTGGAACATGTTTTTCACCGGAAGCATCTGTTGCATTCGCATGTAATTCCTGGAAGGTTTTTGCCTCTGCCTGTTCTCCTTCCACAAGTTCCATCACAATACTCAGACATTCTCCGCATTTATAAAAATTCATCCTATCTGCCTCCTTCTGAAATAATGGTACTCTAAAATCTCCCTGTTGTTGAAAAATTTTGAGAATACATACAAAGCCTGCCGCAAACTTTCAAAGTTAGTATATCCATAACCATAAAAGATATTACACTTTTCATTGGATATATTTAACAGCCCCCAGCATCCAGCTTTCATAATCTAAAACGCCCTGTATCAGACGTTTCATTCCTTCCCTTACCATCTGCCGGGGACATGCGATATTGACACGCAAAAATCCCTGCCCGCCTTTCCCATATTGATTCCGGCTGAGACATAAAGACCTGTGCGAGCCCGGATATATTCTGCCAATTCCTCTGAATCTATGTTTTGAGGGTTGCGCAGAATCATCATGGCTGTCTGGGAATCCGATAGCATGAACCCTGTGTTTTTTAATATAATTCTGCGATTCTGGTAACACCCACATAAATCTCAGAGATTTTATACCAGGTGGCATAATCCACCACCCCTGTCTGCGGAAGCCCGAAAATAGACTGAAACCTTGTTACCGCTTCTGCCGTAGCTGGTCCATAAGAACCATCTGCGCTGATTCGGGGAATTGAAGTGTATACTTGGCTTATCCGATTCAATTGTTCCTGCATTTGACGAACTTTTGCCCCACTGGAACCAATCTCCAGATTCTCTCTGGGCCATGATGCAGGAATACCAGAAATTTCCTCTGCCTCATTGATATATATATCATTTCCATAGTAATACCGCAATATTTCGATTGCAGAATAGTTCTGGTCCCCAAGATATTTCGAACCCCATTGGCTGAGCCAATTAGGGCAGGTAACCCGCTCTCCGTCACAATATTGGGTCAAGATAGGCTGACGTACATTAGGTCTGGAGAGAAAATTAGAAAACATCTCATCCACTACCCTTGAAATGCTGCTGAAATAATTTCTTCCATACACCCATTTATGGTCGTATGCCGTGGAAGAGGTAATCGTAAAATCATAACCTTTATTTCGATACACCGAAATCACCATATATTCAGGTCTTTCGTTCGCTGATTTTTAACGAGTTAATCATCAATCTACATGGTAAAAAAGGGTATGATTTAGCATACAAATAAATAACTTTTTGAGCCTTGCTCCTAAAAAATACGGATTACCCGATTTATAGTCGGGTAGTCCATTTTTTATGCCCTTTTCTAAGCTGTGAATTTAATAGTCGGGTGATTTTTTAAAAAAGGAGTACAGGCTTATGAAATACTTTACAGGGATTAAGACAATAGAGGAATTACGTCAAAGATACAGAGAGTTATTAAAGAAATATCATCCAGATAATGAGGGCGGTAGCGTGGAAATTACACAGGAAATTAACGCTGAATACGACCGCTTATTTTCCATTTTAAGTGAGGAAAAGCAGACAGACAAGGAAAGTACCAACTATGACTATCAGGCTGAAAATGACGCTTTTAAGAGCGTTATAAACAAGATTATCCATATCAATTCTGATGTGGAAATCATAGGTTCATGGATATGGGTACACAGTGGGTATGAGTACAGAGAGTTATTAAAGAATGTCGGTTTCAAGTATGCGCCGAAAAAGAAATGCTGGTGCTGGCACTATGGGGATTATGTACGCTATCACAAAGGCGAGGTTTCTCTTGAGGAAATCCGGCAGAAGTACGGTTCTAAGAAAGTCAACAACAAATCAAAACAGTACGCAATCGGCTAAGAAAGGATGTGGAGTACTATGAGCAAAACAGAATTTATAAAGGTTTTTGAATTAACGCTTGTATCTGCAAACCTTGACATTATCGGTCTGTCCCTTATGGATGACAGCCACGCATTGATTACCTTTAAAGGCAATGGGACAAGGAAAGTCAATATTGAGGGCGACAGTTACGGTGCTATTATCAAAGACGTTATGAAGTATGTATTTTGAGGGGAAAGAGCCTTCCATAAACATAAACAAGCATGATCTGCGATACTCCGTATCGCAGACCATGCTTGTTCTTAACGACTTATGCTGAAAAATCATAGCCGGTATTTTCGTCATCAAAATCGTCGGTATCGTTCATCCATGAACGCTCTAACATATCATTCCACCAGTCTGAATGTTTCTTTTTACGTTCATTCAAGAACTTTTTATACCAATATTCAAAAGGCTTGCGGTATTCCTTGCCATTCCGTCTGCCCTCACGGTCTAAGAACTCTAAAAATTTAGTGTCCAAGTGTTTTTCTTCTGAAAGAATCTGATTGCAGGTTTCAGCAGTGGACTGGATTTTTTCAAGCAGTTCCGCTACTTCCAGTTCCCTTTTCCGTACATTCATTTCCCTAACCTTGAGAGCCTTTGATTGCGCCTGTACGGTTGCCCTGTCGTTTTCAAGGGCGTTTTGCTGTGCAGATAAAATTTCACGTTCTTTTTTAATTTTATCCTGCTCTACTTTTGAAGTCGCCATAATATCGGCAACAGCCATTTCCAATTTTTCCAAATCATTTCTTTTAATGCTCATTTTGAGTTCCTCCATTCTTAAATTTAATTCTCTATCAGTCAACTCTTTGAGTTGGTCTGGGGTTAAGCCTTGTTGGTGCCACTCACCGTTTTTATCATAATACCCGGCAAGCTGTTCCTCAATCGGCTTGTTTTCTAATTCAATGTCATATCCTTTATCCAGTAATTTTTTACGAAATTTCCTATGTAACCCGGCTAATTGTTTTGGGTTTTTGAAGAACTTAGTTTGTGAAATAGAACATTTCACTTCACCGTCTTTGTCTGTTTCGTGGCAAGCCACGAATGAAACGTGGATATGTGGGTTTGTCTCGTCTTTATGGATTGAAAAACCAGTGATATTGTCTGTCCCAAATTCTTCTTCAAGAATCCCAATTAAATCCCACATCCATGTATTTTCATGTCCTGTAATTGAATCGTTACCCATTTGCAGGACAAGCGGACGGACAATCACTGTATCATTTTTCCCTTTTGTGGAAATCCTTGCCCCATGCTCTTTTGCGTATTCAATACGTCTGTTAATTGCATTTACCATATCTTTAGAGTGGCTTGTTCTCTGCCATTCTCCGTTAGAATCTTTATAATAAGATTCGTTTTCTAATGTGAGGTCAGAATTTATATCAGGGTTGCCATGCTGTACCTCACAGCCATTCATTTTGTCTGTACTCCTGTCAATATGCCGGATATATCCGGCAATCCCCATATTTCCAGATTTACCTGTTTTTGTGCTTGTGTATTTGCCGGAATAATGAATTTTTACACTGGCGTCAAATGATAAATAACCAATTTTAATCACCTCATTTCTTATTATCATACTTTAATGATAATCGAAAAACTTCAGAATGCAATGCCTTGTCAAGTATTCTTTGAAATTTTTTTCTGTATTTTTATGTCCGGTTATTTTCTGGCTTTTGCCAGGTTGTGCTGTCTATGGCGATAGGTTATTTCTTTCCCGAAAAAAGTATCTCGTTCCGTTCGCTGTAGCAAAATACATCGAAATAAATTTCGATAATTTTGCAAGGAGTTGCACTCCCTTGACCCTTGCTTTTCCCCACCTCTGCGGTGGGGGATTATTGCCCCGGTTCTGTATCTCTTTTCACTTATTCTGTATCTATTGCGTTAGGCTATAATTAAGGGAGCGGGTGCAAAAGTAAAAATAGAAAGGAACTGATTTTGAAATGGACAAAACTGATAAAAGAGAGTATAATTTTTAATTAAGCTAACATATGTCGAAAAATGACGAATTTTTTCACAAAAATGAATATTTAGCATATACCAAAGAAAGGGGATTCATTATGAAGAACATCATCAGAAAATCAATCGCAACTATCGTTGTTATCGCACTTACATTAACACTGGCTATGCCTGTGACAGCTGAGGCGGCTACGAAGAAAGCACCGAAGTTGAACAAGTCCAAAGTGACTTTGACTATCACGAAGAAAAAGACAAAGCCGACTGTCCAGTTGAAAGTGAAGAACACTGCTGGGAAGAAAGTGAAATGGACTTCTTCTAATAAGAAAGTTGTTACGGTAAGCAAGAAAGGGAAAGTCGTTGCGAAGAAGAAAGGCTCTGCTATTGTAAAAGTGAAAGTTGGGAACAGAACTTTGAAATGTAAAGTTACTGTAAAAGACAAAAGAAAGGCTGTAAGCAATAAGCCGAACAGTAATACTGATGAGAATAACAGTAATACTGATAACAGTAATACGACTTGTCAGCATACATGGGTAACAAAATATGTTGAAGAAGAAGTGACAGTAATAGGTTCTCAGTGTGCTTGTGGACAAGTATTCAACTCAGCCAAAGAATGGCAAGCACATCGTGTCGAAATGGGTATGAACCATGAATACGGTCATGGTAGCTGTTCTGACATCGAAATCACTACAACTGTAACAAAAACAAAATACATTTGTTCTAAGTGTGGTGCTGAAAAAGAATAATTTGCTTGCAAATAAAGGGGCTGTCGCTTTAACGAATGAAAATTCTTGAAGCGGCAGCTTCTTTTTCTCTGTTTTTAGCATGAAATCCAATAGAAAATTATGATTTATGTGGTCAATTGATAATAAAGGCATACTTTAATA
>CATOOV010000128.1 GCA_951801955.1 uncultured Lachnospiraceae bacterium | reverse complement strand
CGCTTGTCGCTGCCCGATGCGTCACGCTTGAAGTTCCCCATCGTGCCACGGCAGGCAGCATATTTTGGCGTTCCGTTCTCATCTTTCCCGATAAAAACGGCGTTGTGGTAGTCGGCACTCTCGAAAATAATCCCCTCGGCAATGCACTCTTGAATAATCTGGTAGTCAATGCCACGCCCGAAAAGATACTCTGCCACCCTGTCACAATTTTTGTTCTTCGGCGGCAGGAGCAGCACCTTTGGCTCGTCTTTCTTCACGGCAGGGGGCGGCGGTTTCCAGTCCGCCATCGTCTGCCCCGTGAGGGTTTCCACGGCTTCCACAAATCCGTATTCCTTGACTTTCATCAGATAGTCAAGGGCAGAATAGCCGCCGAAGCCCCTCGACCACCAGTACCATTTTCCGTTGGAAATCTTTAGGCTGTCATGCTCGGCGGTACAGTAGACGTTCGTCGTGCCTTTGACTTTGACAAGGTTGCTCGGCTCATAGGCTCTAAGATAGGAGAGTAAATCTATCTGCCTTGCCTGCTCAAGCACGTCGGGGTCAATCTGCACATAGGGTCTGTTACTTCTCATTCAAATAAAATCACCTCCAGAAATGAATTTAGCCGAAGGATTTTCGCTAATGAAAACCTCTCGGCTATGTAATAAATTCAATATTAATTCTAATTTAAGTTGTCTGAAAACCGTAATTTATTGTTTGACAGCATTCTTTCTGTTTCAATCTACAACATTCTCTCAATTATAATGACTAAAGAAAATATTTATTCTATTAAATTAGGATATCCTACATCTAAATCATATCCTGTACCATCTTCATTTCGTTTTAATTCGTAATATTGAATATACTCGTTTGTCATGCTGTCCGCAAACCAGATAAAAAATGTGACTCTTTTTCCCATTTTGTATGTTTGAACATTTAGTAATATTTCTTTTTTTCTGATTTACTGTAAATACTTCTTTAAAGCTTATACCAGTTAAGTTTTCTCCCGTTCCAAAAGTTAAAGTGTTTGCAAATCCGTTTCCTATATTTGTAATAGATAAATATATAGGATAAAACTCTTGTGTAGCTTTTCCCTCTACATATTTTGGCTCATCTGCGATTTGAAATTTTTTTACAGTTCCAGATGGTTTTCCCACCACTTCTACATTAAGAAATGGCTGAATACTTTGTCTTTCCTTTTTTCTATCAGCTTCACGGGTAAACTGTATTGTATAAAAAACACCAAAAATTGCAATCGTTCCAGAAAATACACCACCAATGATGCCACCCCAGTACGATGCTAGCGACCCAATCCAAGTTGCGTTAGCATCATTATCAATGGATAATTTGCCTATACTACATCGTATCACCTCTTCACACTTCAAGGACAATAATACAAATAAAATAGCGATAATGATACCCATTAAAACTGGCTTTATCCATTTTTTCTTTTTGCGTTTTAATTGATTCTTTCCAAATCGCGATATATCCATTTCATTTTTCATTTACTCAACCGCCTTTTCAAATGCCACCGTCTGCTCCTTCATAGAAATCTTCTTAATCAATTTTTACCGTTTATTATTTTATCATTTTAATAATTTTCTCTGCGACACTATCTATATTCATATCTGATGTATCTATTCTAACTGCATCAGAATAATGATTTTTCAAATATATAGTTGCAGTTTGAAAATACGTTTTTGCTAAATCCACATCTCTATTTTCTTGGTTTTCTATACGTTGATACAAAATCTTTTCTGATGCAGTTAAGATAAAATGATAGCATTCAACATCTACAAAAGTATTTACAAGTTTCTGATTACAATAATCATTAATCAATGCAATCGGAACAATTATATAATCATAATCTCCGCCTTGTATCAAAGTCAATATTTTATTTCTAAGTGCATCAATCAAATATCTTTTCGCTTCAGGATACCTTTCTCCAAAAAAATCAGAAATAGAATTTGGTTTATATTCCTTTTGCAAAGCATCAAACTCAAGTAAACACATATTATTAATTCTTTTAGCAATTACATTGGCAACAGCAGTCTTTCCACTCCCAAAAGTTCCATCTATCCATATTATTTTCATATTCTCACCTGCAACTTCTTATTTATTGCTCTTATTGTACATCCAGATTATGAATTTTTCAAGCCAGTCAAGCTATTGCATTTCTGCTCCATAGAAATATTATTCCTTTTAAGCTATATAAAAAGACGGCATCAACACTCACGCCAATACCGCCTTTTTCTCGGTCAGTCCGTTATAAAATCCCTGCCTTTTTCAGATACCCCACGCTGTCATAGCAGCCACGGAAGTAGACCGACTGCATCTCCATGTCTGTAAGTTTGTTCCTAAGCTCCATCACTTTAATCAGTGCGGCACATTCTTCCTCGGTCAGTTCCGCCGCTGTTTCCGTGTCAAACACGCCTAAGACTTTCGGATATTTCTTATACAATCCCTCAATCTCGGCTCTTATGGCACGGTATTCCTCGTTTTCTTTGGACAGCTTTGCTATGACAGAGCTGAGGTATTCATTAAAGACATTGCTGTGGGCATCCACAAAAGTTTCAAATCTGAACGCATCAGACATTCTTCCTCACCTCCAATTTTTTCTAATCGTCCTTATTATAATACCCCAAAATCAGCAGTACAAATGTGCAAACTGGATTTAACGCTCCCTATCTGTGCATTTTTTCTCTGGCTGCTCATCGTTCCGCTCTGGCTCATCGTCAATCACGGAGTTGTCTTTTTCATTCAGATTCAGTTCGATATTGAGTGCGTTGAGCCGTTCCGTCTTTTCTTTCAGTTCATTTTCAAAGGCAAACGGCTTCTTTACTTCCTCTTTTGCGGTTTCAAGCTGTGCGATGGTTTCCTCCTTTCTGGTCTTGGCAGCTTCCAGTCTTGCGGGGAGCTTGGCAATCTCATTCTCGATTCGAGTAATGTTACCGAGAGCATCCGTTCCTAAATCTACCTTATATTTCCTCATTCCGCAAAGGTTCAGACAATAGTGTGCATTGACAGTATCATAGAAAACCTCCATTTGAAAGCCACGGTAGCTGCCGATTTGTATCGGCTGTGACAGCGGGTTTTCCTTGCAGATGGCAAGGAGCATCCCGCCTGCATCCGCTTTTTCTTTGTAGGTCACGCCGTTTAGGGTCATCGGGCAGAACTTGTCCTCGCCCTGCGGCATATGCCGGCTTGCAATCTTGGCATCATTCCCGTAGCCTATAATGCGTTCCCCATACTCCTTAATCTCCTGCGGATAGTGCTTTAATATCCTGTCCTCAAGGTCATAATGCTCGGAAAGGTAGCTCTGCTTCAAGACTTTCAGCTTCGCCACCTGCATATCCAAATCCATTTTTTCCTTGAAACGCTCGTCGCCCGTAGCCAGCATTTTTACTTCCGCAAAAGAGAGGGCGACCTCGTCCATGTCCTCGGCAGAACGCACGGGGCTTTTGCTCGTCATTATCTGAGAAATAAATTTCTGCTTTCCCTCCACGAGCTGATAGAGGTACGCATCGAATGTTTGTTCCGTTACATAGCGGTAGACTTCGACTTCTGGAAACATATTTCCCTGGCGTTCCAGACGACCAAGCCTTTGCTCCAAGTCAGTCGGTCATTTTTTGCGGACAGATCAATACATGCCATCCGTTTCTGTTCCCTGCTCCTGCGTTTGCTCTCGTTCGACTTCTCCCTCTGTATCTTCTTAGCACAAGCAGGGCAATACTTTGATATGCCAGAGCCGGGGACGTATTCAACGCCGCACACCGTACAATGTTTAGCGGGTAACGCTGTCCACCGCTTCGTGGGTGTGATATGTAATTCACCGACAAAGCCGATGAATTTATAGTAAATCTTGATTTCCTGCTTCACGGTTCCGTCCGCCATCTTCTCACGTTCCGAAACAAGTATCTTGTCTATCAGCGCATTTACAACGGTTGCGTCCAGTTCCTTTAAGCCTTGATAGTTGCGGATAAGGGAGAGGAAGTCACGGATTCCCTGCGATTTCTCATAGCTTTCATTAAGGGTTTCCGTTACCTCTTTCAGCCTTGCTTCGATTTCAAGCTGTTCTTTCTGGTATTTCCCCGACATCATCTCGAAATTCCGCTCGGTGATACGCTCCATGACCTTATCCTCATAGAGAGAGGAAAACAGCCTGTCAAGCTCCATAAGACGTTTATTCAGCTTCTTCCGTTCTTTCTCCATTGCCTTTGTCTTGCTCTGGTCTGTTTCCGTGAGCCGCTTCTCAATCGCCCTTACCGCCCGCTCGTCATTCACCGCCATATCTGCAAAGCGGTTGATGTCGGCAAGGACGGCATTGATTAAATCCCTTGCTTCAATGGCGTGTGCGGTACACATGACGTTGCCGTACCTGCCATAATTATTGCAGGTGTATTGTACGCAGTCGATAATGTCGGGGCGTTTCCTCCTGTTTGCGCTCATAGCCCGCAGAGCATAGCCGCAGTCTGCACACTTGATAACGCCTGCAAAGATATTCTCAAAACCGCCCTTGTTCTCTGGCAGTCTGCGGCTTGTGATAAGCTGTTGGACGGTATCAAATTCCTCCTGCGTGACTATCCCCTCATGGGTGTCGGGTATCACTTCCCATTCTTCGGGCAGCTTAGAGGGGCGTTTCTTGCTTTTCATGTTGGCGGCAATCCGCTTGTAGCCTGCAAGGTTTCCCGCATATATCGGGCTTCTTAAAATGCCCCTCACGCTGTTCTCGCTCCAGATATAGCGGTTTTCTTCGTTATCCTCAAAGTATCTCTCATAGCCTGCCGCCCCCTGCTCCGCCGCATAAGCGGCAGGGCGTAAGATATGCTGTTTATTGATGTGCTTGCGGATTTTGGAGATTCCATTTCCCTCTAATGCAAGTTCAAAAATCTCTCTTACCACATGGGCAACCTTATCATCTATCAGCAGGTGGTTATGGTCGGCAGGGTCTTTGATATACCCATAGGGTGCATACGTCCCCATAAATTTCCCCTGCTGGAATCTCGCTCAGTACGCCGATTTTATCTTGACCGACACATCGGCAGAGTACATTTCGTTTAGGATATTGCGGAATGGGGTGATGTCCATCGCCGATTTATTCAAGGTATCCACGCCGTCATTGACCGCTATATACCTCACATTATGCTCTGGGAAAA
>CATOOV010000127.1 GCA_951801955.1 uncultured Lachnospiraceae bacterium | reverse complement strand
TAAATACTTGTGTCTGTTTTTAGATTTCCATGTTCCCATAACGCAAGTATAACACAAACCACCACGTTTGGCTACCTTAACCCACCGTCTAAAGCCAGTGGGATTGCGGTAGCCATTTTTTCAACCATATACTACAGTCCGCACCATAACCAGAAACACATGAAACTGCTCTTTTATATTCAAAAACCTTACAGTTTATTTGACGACTGCCTTGGGATAAAGCCGCTTTTTAATCTTAAGAAAAACCCTTACAATTTTAGGGTCAAACAGGGTTCCGCTGCCCTCCTCCACAAGTTTCAGGCACCTTTCCAGATTTTCTGCATTCTTCTCTTCCAATTCACCTACCAGCGTATCATACATATCTGCAATCGTAGTGATTCGTGCTGACAGCGGAATATCTTTTCCCGCCAAACCTACTGGATAGCCTTTGCCATCCCATCGGGCATGATGGTAACGGGCAATCTCGATTGCCATTGGAAGAAAACTGTTCTCTGGTGTATATTGATACACCTGTTCTAAAATCTCCGCCCCCTGCTCTGCATGGTTTTTGGAAGTTTGTACCTCCTTGAGATCCCATTCCCCCCGTTCCATCAAATAATCACTTGGAATCTGAATCTTGCCAATGTCATGAAGCCTGGACGCCACCTCTATCATATTGATAAAACTCTCAGAAATTTCCTCGGTAAAATCTGGGCTGAATTGAAGGCTTTGTGCCAGCATCCGGCAATTAAGCGACACATTCTCCATATGATTTTCTGTCTCTGCATCCCTCTCCTCTGTGAGTGCGGCAAGAGCATAGAGAATATTCTTCTGTTCATCCTCAATCCTTCTTGCCTGGCTGCTGATCACGCTGTGGAGCCTGCGGTTGGTCATTTCCAGTTCCTGCTGCATCTCGTAAAGTTTTAAATGATTTCTTACCCTCATAATGACCTCGGTCATGTCAAAAGGTTTCCCTATGTAATCTACTGCGCCAAGGTTAAAGCCGCGAACTTTATCTTCACTGGTATCCGCCGCTGAAATAAAAATTACAGGAATATCCCTAGTAATGGCATTTTCCTTTAAACGCTCGCAAAACTCATACCCATCCATCTCCGGCATAAAAACATCCAAAAGAATTAACTGGGGGCGGCTCTCTGAAATCAATGATGCTGCCTGTGCAGCGCTGGAGGCACATTTGGGAATATAACCCATTTCCTGTATGATATTTTCCAAAATCATTAAGTTGGTATCTACATCATCTACAATTAAAATCTGTGGTGTCATTTGGGGTTTGCCCTTATTTTCCATCTTACATTCCTCCGATGTTTTCCTCAAATAATGCCCTTAGGTTATTATAATATTCCACACTTTTATCGTATTCTCCCTTTCGCACATTCATTTCCAAACGAAAAGCAGCTTTTTTTATTTCTTTGGGCGCCTGTTCCACCAATTCTTTAATATTATGCGCAAAGGTTTCTGCCTTATCCCAGGCTTCCACTTCCATAGACAAAATCAATTTCTCCATTTTACTGGTGATTTCCTGCATATTCTTCGATGTTCCAAACTGGAAAATTTCCTCTATATTCTCATACTTGGACATATCCTGGTTTTGGTTAATAAACTCAAACTGTTCTTTGCCCTTGCCGTCCTCTTTTGCATCCTTTGCCATATGAAGGCAGACAGAAAAAGAAAAACTGCTGCCTTTTCCCTTTTCACTTTCCAGATGGATACTCCCATGCATCAGTTCAATTAACTGCTTTGTAATAGCAAGCCCTAACCCTGTACCTCCATACTTCCTAGTAATCGAGGCATCTACCTGTGAAAAACTCTTAAACAGTTTATCCTTCTCCTCTGGAGAAATCCCAATCCCTGTATCTGTCACGATAAAAAACAATTCAATCTCATCGTCAAACTGTACTGTTTTCGTAACTTCTATATTAATATAGCCCACACTGGTAAATTTAACAGCATTTGACAACAAATTATTCAGAATCTGCGTCAAACGCAGTTCATCTCCCGCCAAATACTCTGGAATTGCTTTATCAATGTTGACCATGATATGCAGCCCCTTAGCATTGATTGCCGTAATGTTTGTCTCAACTGCATGGTTTACCATTTTATAGAAATTAAATTCTTTTTGTTCAATCACAAATTTTCCTGCTTCCAGCTTGGAAAAATCCAGAATATTATTGATAATGGCAGACATATTTTCACAGCAGCGGATAATAATATCCATAGTATTTTTTACTTCGCCGGATACGCCGGATTCAAGCAGGTTTGTCACATGCCCCCGGATCCCATTGACCGGCGTCCGAAGTTCATGGGTGACATTTGCAACAAATTCGTTTCGAACTTTCAGGGTTTCTTCCATCTCTTCTTTCATCCGAACCAGCTTACGCTCTGTCTCAATCCGCTTTGCAACATTGATGGCAAATAAAAGGTTTCGTTCCCCCTCTACCTTAGCAGCCATCCGTACGGGAAAACAAGTCCCGTTTTTACGGTACATCATACCATCCTTCATCTGTGCAACTGCTTCCATATGGAAACTGCCATCTTCTTGATGCAATTGTGCCGGAAATAACGCCTCCAGACCAATACCTATCAAATTTTCTCCATATCCAAGTTCTTCGATCGCCTTGGAATTTCCATATAAAACGGTTCCATCCCTATCAAATTTTAATATAATCTCCAAGGATGCATCTGCAAAATTACAAATATCCTCTCCCTGCAATGCTCCCTTTCCCATTCCCTTCACCTCTTCCCAGATACAGTCATCTGCTAAGCTTTCCTTTCCTGTCCTGTTTCTTCTATAATTTAATATGGTATAAACTTCACATATTTTAGTATACGATCAAGCAAATTAGGTGTCAAGACAAAATGCTGGCCGATTCTCTGTATAGCCGTATTTTGCCGTTGAAACGGACTCACTGCGCAATGCTGGCAGACCAGGGACAAGTCTGCCGGCTGCGTTGCACTCTTGAACAGATAATTTTATTCACAGGGAAACACCATTCCCCACTGCCTGCGGATGGCATCCAGCATTTTCATCACCCGCAATGTCTCACTGTGCGGCATCTGCGGGCACTCTGTTTTCCCTTCTTCAATTGCTTTCATACAAGATAAAACTTCATATTCATACCCGTTAATCTGTTTTGGCACTTTGTAACATGCAGTCATCTTCCGATTCAAATCAAACACCCTGATTTCTTCACAATTATTGATATTCTGTACCTCCAGATATCCTTTATCACCGCTGATTACACCCTGGCGGTCTGTCTGCGCCAGCATATCACTGTGAAGCACTGCCATTTTGCCATCCTCAAAGGACAAGGTAATACTGTTCATCCAATCTATCCCTTGGGGGGACATCACCGCTGCCGCATCTATTTTTTGAACCTCCCCATGAAATGCCATCAGTGCAAAATTAATGGGATAAACCCCCAAATCCAACAGAGCGCCCCCAGCAAGGTTCGGATTCTGCATACGCTCCACATGGGGCAGGACATAGCCTAAATTTGCAGTAAGGGAAGTGACAGTGCCAAGGACGCCGCTTGCCAGTATCTCATCAATCATGTTTCGGCTGGGCATGTAACGTGTCCAAATTGCCTCGGCAAGAAGCAGCCCCTTTTCTTCTGATAACTGGACCAACTCCTCTGCCTGCGCAGCATTGACTGTAAAGGCTTTTTCTACCAACACATGCTTGCCATGTTCCAAGCAGAGTTTCGCATGTTCGTAGTGGTGTGAATGGGGAGACGCCACATAGACAAACTCTGCCTGGGGATCCTCTGCCAGTTCCAGATAAGAACCGTATGCTTTTTCAAACCCCCACTGCCTGGCAAACTCCTCTGCGCGCCCAGAATCCCTGGACGCCACGGCATAACACTCTAAATGTTCAATCTCTGACACAGCTTTTGCCATGCTGTGTGCAATATTTCCTGGCGCTAAAATTGCAAATTTCATAATTTGTACCAAGCCTCAAGCGAAAATACCTGCATTCTCCTTTGAGGCGCAAACACAAAGGGTGAAAGATATGTGTTTGCATTTTATCCTTCCTTCTTTTTTCTTTCACCTTTTTCTTAAATTTCTATCTTATAAAGGTATATTTATAATTTGGTATTAATTCAGTGCAAAATAAATTAATTATTTGATACTTCTTAATTGCTACTTGTGCGAATAGTGGTTTCCATAATAATAGCTGTTAAATGCTTCATACTCTTCGCCATCATAACTGAAATCAAAATAAACAATAGACATCATATCGTACCAGGTGGGCAGATCCATAAAAAAGAGTACAAATTTCTCTTCTCCTGGAGCGATATCAAGATAAAGAATCGGCGTGATACTGTCTCTTAATGCAGCCTCATAGCTGATCAAAGCCAGGTTACGGTTATATTCCGCATTGATATGGTCAATCAGCCTTGCATTATTACCATGGACCCGCATAACTGTTTGTCCATAATTTTTTATAAAAAGTAAAGCCATCTGTGATGAAGTATAAGTACCTTGTGGTTCCTCAACCGTATAGTTTGGCTTTCTAGCATAGCCTGTATTGCCCAACCTTGCCGTTATGGTTGCTTTTCCCAGTTTTTTGTCTTTATTTTCCCGTTTTTGACAATTGTCACATCTTTATTGCTACTGGACCACTTTACCTTCCTTTTAGTGCCAGTTACTTTCAGTTTGACACTTTTTCCTTTTAGGATATATTCTGTTTTACTGCTGAGTTTTGGCTCTTCCACATGAATCTTGCATGATACGGTATTTTTTCCAACATATGCTTTGATCACAGCATTTCCCTTTTTCCTCGCGGTAACTTTCCCCTTTTGGTCTACCTTTGCAACTTTGGGGTTGCTGCTCTTCCATTTTACTGTCTGATATACCTTTTTCAGTTTCCTAGATTCCCCCTTCGATAAAGTATATTTTTTAACAGTAAACTTTGGATCCTCCACATATACCATACAATAATACCTGGTTCCATTGTGAAGAACAGCTGCAATCCTGCATTTCCCAGTTTTTTTTACCAGTTACTTTTCCATTTTTATCAACCTTTCCGATACTATTATTAGAAGATTTCCAGATAATCCCTGGTTCTAAACCTTCTGGTTTAATATTAGATACGTGAACTACCCATTGTCTAAAGCCAATGGGCTTCCTGCTTCTATGACCTCGCAACCTACTATCTCCACAGGCGTTAATTCGGGCTGCACCATCCCTATTTGTATTTTATTATCCTATGCTATTTG
>CATOOV010000126.1 GCA_951801955.1 uncultured Lachnospiraceae bacterium | reverse complement strand
ATTCTGTTGGAAAGGGATGCGCAGAAACAGGATAAACTGTTCCAGCAGATTTATGAGGACATCAGCAAAAATCTGGTTCCAATAAGACCAGACCGCCATTACCACCGGACAAAGGGGCAGCTTGCGGAAAATATTCAAATACGCATAAAAGAGCTTATTGATCAGAAAAGATATAAGGCATGAGTATGTCCCGTATGATAAATACAGTAGAATGGCATCAAATATTAGAATTGATTTTCCAAAACAATACCGGATGTCTTTTCCCCCATGGATGGTCGTAAAGCTATCCGGCATTGTTTTTTCTTAAGTTAATGACATTGTGATTTTTCAAGGTTCAGCACACCAAATGGTGTGGGAAGTTTGAGTATATTATTTTTTTATTTAACGCTGAATTTCTGTTGCAACCGCTTTGCCCTCATTTATTTTGGTGATTGCTTCCTCATATTTTTGTTCTGAAATAAGGATGTCAGTTTGAGAAATAATATAATTACAATATTCATTGGAATACTCTTTATATAGTGTTTCAATATCTGGCGACTTTGATTTTGAATCTTTTAAAAGTGTCAATGCTTTCAAAAAAGCATCTTTATTCCAATAATCTTTGGCAGTTCGAATTATTTTTATATTTCTTTTTCTGATTTTTTTCCAGTTCTTTTATCTTGTTCTTTACATATTGTGTGAAGTGCTTGTTCGTATGTCATATGATTGTCTACAGACTCAAAGTGCTCAGATAAAGTTTCGGCTGTAGTTCTTTCCAGTTTCATTTTTGTTGAAAGGTTGCCAAGAAAAAATAGTGCAAAACAACCTATAGTTTGAATGATTGCCCCAAGTAATGCGCCTTTGATAGTATCAGTGAATGTATCTTCCCCCCCTTTATAAAATAATTTTCTATTAGAAAGAGCTATGATTTTAAGACATGACCTGTCAGATTGTAGCGGCGTATTTGGCTTACAGCTTTTAAAGAAACTTTTTCCGTATCTTGCATCTGGGGGTTAGTCTGTTATAATAGAGGAGGGAATCAGAGGACGAAACAGAAAGGAATACATATGGAAGCAGACAGCAGGCTATCCGATCGGATTGCAGACAGTATCTTATCTATGATCGTGGTAGAAAGACGCTTTTTACCAGGCAGCAAGCTGCCCAATGAAAATGAATTATCAGAGGAATTGAACGTGAGCAGGACCACTTTGCGGGAGGCAATCCGTATCCTTGCCACAGGTGGAATCTTGGAAATACGGCGTGGAAAAGGGACGTTTGTCAGGGAAGATTTTAAGGCAAATCAGTCCCAGGACTTCTCCATCCTCAATTCCGCAAAGGTTAAGGTTCGGGATTTGTATGAAATGCGCCTGATTTTTGAGCCAGAGGCAGCATATTATGCAGCATTGCGGGGCACGGAGGAAGAAATTCAACGGATTGTGGCGTTGGGAGAGGAAATAGAGAGGCGGATTCGGCAGAAAAAAGACCGAACCGAAGTAGAACAGGCATTTCACAAATCAATTGCCAGGGCGACCCACAATGAGTTTATGAATCAGCTTATGCCTGTCATTTATGAGGGAATTAATAAGGGAGTGACATTATCAAAAGTCCATGAGGAGGCAGTGCAGGCAACCCTTGTAGATCATAAGATTTTGATAGATTTTTTGAAAGCACGGAATGGGGAAGGGGCAAGGAATGCCATGCGAATCCATATTTTGCATGCGATGGAGCAGCTCCCCATGGAATAAACTGGAATCTTGCTTGTATAAACTCGAACGGTATGATAAGTTTTTTGGAGATGTCGTTTTTTGATTGTGTTTTTGCAGGCAGAGAAAGGAGGAAAGGCAGATGGAGAAACATCACAGTGATTTTGAGGCTAATTTGGAACAGCAAGAGACAGAAAATCCTGAACTTGCATTAGGGAAGACAGGGAAAAGCAGCGTTACAAAAGAAATTCTTAGTAATTTGGCAATTATTGTGATTGCCCTGGGGGTGGGCTTGTTTTTAAATAAATATATGATTGCAAATGCACAGGTGCCTACAAGTTCTATGGAGACAACGGTCATGGCAGGTGACCGAATTATTGTAAACCGTTTGTCATACATATTTGGAGAACCCAAAAGAGGGGATATTGTCACGTTTATTTATCCTGATGATGGAAAAACCCTTTATTTAAAACGCATCATGGGATTGCCAGGTGAGACGATACAGGGCAAGGAAGGAGTAATCTATATTGATGGCGAGGCATTAAAGGAAGACTTTACACAAGAAGTCAGCTATGATGATTTTGGACCCTATACCATACCAGAGGGAACCTATTTTATGATGGGGGATAACCGCAACGATTCCTGGGATTCCAGGTACTGGGAACACAAATTTGTGGATATAGAGAATATTATCGGGAAGGCAGAAATCAGTTATTTTCCCCATCCTCGTTTTCTAAAATAATTGGCATGGTTGGTGAGATTTAAATTACGCTGGGAGACTGCAAAATAATGTTTTCCCTCTGTGGGGGCGTGTCTTTTCGTAAGGTTTTTTGACACTTGAATCTTTTCGATCGAACATGCCCAGCGAGCCTGTTGTTTGATCGCAGGTTGGCTGGGCATGTTTTATGTTTTTACATAAATGTGGGTTCAGAAGAGTATTTCTTATCTCAGGTGTTATGTGTTTTGATTTTTTTTGAAATTGTCTCTAAAAGCAGGGGAATGTCAATCGGTTTGGTCAAATGGGCATCCATCCCGCTTTCTACAGACATCCTCTTATCACTTTCAAAGGCATTTGCAGACAGTGCAATAATAGGAATATTTGCCAGTGCTGGGTTTTCCAGTTTACGGATGGCTTCTGCTGCCTGGCGGCCGTCCATTACCGGCATTTGAATATCCATTAACACCAAGGCAAAATCCCCTGGTTTTGAATTTGCAACTTTCTCAACTGCAATGCTTCCGTCGGTGGCTGTCTCAATCAAAAATCCCAATCCCTGCAGTATTTCCGTTTCAATTTCCAGATTGATCATATTGTCTTCCACCAGCAGGATTCTCTGATTCTGCAGGGAAGGGATGATGGTTTCCAGATTGTCAGAAATTGGGTGGTCTTGTATATGGAGCCGGAGAGTGACGGTAAATGTACTGCCTTCCCCTAAAGTGCTTTTTACTTCAATGGTCCCGCCCATCATAGTGACAATGTTTTTAGCTATGGTAAGGCTAAGCCCTGTGCCGAGGACGCCGCTGAAAGTGGTATTTTTTTCCCGTTCAAATGGTTCAAAGACATGTTCCAGAAAATCTTTCCCCATTCCAATACCAGTATCTTTTACTACAAATTGATATATGATATAATTATTGGGCAATTTTTTCAATTCTGTGGCAGCCATAGTAACCCTGCCGCCAAGTTCTGTATATGTGACAGCATTGTGTGACAGGTAATGAAAAAGCTGCCTTAACTTGTTGGGGTCGCCATAGACGTCGCAATGTTTTAAATCTGTACAGTCAAGAGAAAAAGAGATATTTTTTTCGTTTGCCAAAGGAAGCAGGTTTTTGTGCACCTCCAAGATAATCTCATTTAAGTTGCATTCTTCTTCTGCCAGATGGATGTCATTGGATTCTGTCCAGGAAATTTCCAATACTTTCTCAATCAGGTCAAACAGCTGCCGGCTGGAAGTTTCAATCTTATCCAGGTAATTTTGGACAGCAGAAGGATCTTTTTTGTATTTTTTAGCTAGGGAAGTAAAGCCTAAAATTGCGTTTAATGGCGTCCGCATATCATGGGACATATTTGAGAGAAACGTGTTTTTTGCCACAATGGCAAGGTTTGCGTTGTGTAGCGCCTCTTCTAATATTTGTTTTTGCTCCATCTCACGCCGGACTTCTTCGTCCACCCTGCGGTATCCCATAACAATCTGGGAAATCTGTTTTTTATTTCCTACATTTACAATACGAAGTTGTAAATATTGTATTTTTTTGTTTTTTATGATGCGGTAGTTTACATAATATGTTTTTGTTGTCAATAATTTTTCGCGGATGTAATCTGCATCCATAATCTTATAAACCATTTCACGATCTTCGGGATGAACCCAGGTATTTACATAATCAAAAACATACCAATGAAATCCCAATACCTGGAATTTTTTCTCAAATTGGTGTTTGGTCCGGCTACTTAAGCGGTATGGGAAGATTTCATCTGTATCCAGGTTTGCATAGAGGATCGATTCATAATTTACGCTCAGCCCTTCAATTACCTCCAGGCGGCGCAAATGTTCCTGGTTGATTAATTTGCGTTCTTTGTCATATTCTTCAATCACGCTTTGCAGTTTTCGTTCTTTCTCAAGCAACAAGGCAGTTTTTTCCTGGATCTGACGATTCTTTTTTTCAGTTGCATCGCCAAGAAATACATAAAAAATGCCTCCTATGGATTCTAAATTGATATAATGCCCATAGTCTTCAATCCAGCGAATTTTCCCGTCTTTACGGATAATGCGGTATTCTACATAGTCCAAATCATAATGGCTATTTGCGATTTGTTCTTTGATACTCTGTTCTACCGCATCCAAATCTTTAGGGTATACAATCCCTTTGAAAGAATTTCCTGTATAGTTCTGAAATTCCTTTAGGGTATTGCACTGGAAAATACGGAGCAGTGCCTTATTTGCGTAGATGATTTTTTCCTCATCATCTGCATGGTAAATTAAAAATCCACCTGGCATTTCATCCATAAATTTAATGATTTCCAAGGCGGAATGGATAGTTTGTGAATCCAGCAAAAGAGACGCTTCTGTGGGTATGCCTTCGTCCATCAGTTGTTCAAGCTCCACAGTGCTGTGTTCAGGGATGCTTAACAGAGTCAATACATGTTTCATTAAGTTATGATTTTTTTTGGATTGGTTCATGATAACGTTCCCCCGGAATTTTTCTAGTAGTATTTAGCATTCGCTGTACTAGACAGATTTTACCATAAAAGAAACAATCTGTCATTATTCAGACTGGGAAATTTATCGTAATAGTATCAAATAAAAAATAAAAGTGAAAGCTGGGGCAAATCCCATGCCAAAGAGTGTAAGGGCGAACCTTGAAAAAAATGCCAAATTTGTTATACAACTATATTGACAGCAGACAACATGGGGTGTTATAATGACCAGGAAAACTAGAAAGAAACAGACAATAACCAGGTTCCAACTTGTGTTGGGAGCCAATTAGGTAATTGCGAAACAAGTTCAAAATCTTGATTCCAATAGGGTAAAGGCCCGGTTGAGCCGGACTTACAGGAGATGGATGTGGATAACAAGAGTTTTAAGACATGAAAACAAAGCGGATAAGGA
>CATOOV010000125.1 GCA_951801955.1 uncultured Lachnospiraceae bacterium | reverse complement strand
TTGATTTTGACAACTTAATTATACCATTTGGAGCTGATGGTTACTATAAATTTGGAGTGATAAAGAGGTTTGCCATGCCTCGCAAAGCCGCATAAATACAGGATATGTAGAGTTTTGCTCATGGCTAATATCCATAAATTAAGGAGGTTTTTATGTCAAAAGAGAAAAAACATGCTAAGGCTAATACTTCTAACAGCCTTAGTAAAAAAATCATATCGAAACTTGTTATGATTGTTATTGTGATGTTTCTTCTAATTGTAACGATAGCTGGTTTGCTTTCCTTAAGTGCCCAAATTAAAATGACTAGGGAGAAACTCGTATCTGTCGCTTATGAAAATGCTTTTTTAATTAACAATGATATTGAAAAAGCTTATGGCCAGGCTTTAAGTTTTGCCAGCTCATTAAGAAATATTTCAGCGCTCCGCCCAGAGGAACAGCGGGATGCAATTGACAATGCGCTTGCTGGTGTTTTGGAATCCAATGAAAATTTTACTACGGTATTTGCCTATTTTGAACAAAATGCCATTCCTGATAAAAACGGCAAACCCTATAGCGTACATAAAAAAGAGATTGCTTATGAGGCAATCGCTTATCTCAATGAATCGAAAACAGGAATCACTTTTGAAAAACATGAAGACGCTTTTGATAATTTTGAAAAAGAGTATTATATGCAGATAAAATCTTCGGGTGAAGTTTACGTTATGGAACCGTATGTTTATTCCCTGCGCGGAACAGAAGATATTATGATGATTAGTATTATCGCCCCTGTTTATAATGCAGAAGGGGAATTTTTTGGGGTGGCCGGCTGTGATGTGGCATTGAATGATATGCAGACGCAGCAATATGCCAGCACCGGATATCGCTCTACCCACATGGTAACTCTTGCAGAGGATGGAACCGTCCTTATGGATTCCGCTGACCCCTCCACAATTGGAAAACTTGCTTCTGATGCAGGTTATGATACCATATTAACTGACGCCCAAAAGCTAAAATCCTTACCAGAAGGAGAATATCTAAATAGCAATTCTGTGATAAATGACAGAACCAACAACCTGTCCACTGGGAAGAGGGGAATTGCCATTACCGTTCCTATAAAGTTGGACAGCGGAAATTACTGGACGCTCCACCTTGCAATTAACAAAGGCGAATTCGCTTTGGGTATTGTGATTGACGTATTGGAATTGATGTTTGTGGTAATCGTGATTGGCAGCTTACTTTTATATACTATTTACCGTACAATTGAGAAATCCCTGGCTCCTGTACAGGATATTCTCAGCGGTGCCGCACAATTAGAAAAAGGAAACCTTAAAATTGACATTAAGGTAAATACAGACGACGAATTAGGACGGCTGGCACATGCCATCAACCATATCAGCTTTACCATTGATAATTATGTAAATGACATCTCCCAACAACTATCTGAAATGGCTGAAAACAATATGGATATCAGCATACAACAGAAATATATTGGTGATTTTGTACCGATTCAGACTTCCATTGAAAAAATTGTGGATTCACTAAATGGCACATTGCAACAGATTATTGTTGCAGCTGACGATGTTGCCTCCAATTCCGTCAGTGTTTCTTCCGGTGCACAGGTCTTGACAACTGGAGCGACAGACCAGGCGACCGCAGTAAACGCCCTTGCCGCTTCCATAGAACACCTGACAAATGATATATCGGACAATGCCAAAGATGCCCAAAATATGAATCGAACAGTTTCTAAAGTAAGTGAAAGAATTGAAAACAGCAATGTGGAAATGGATAAATTGATGAACGCTATGACAGAGATCAAAAATTCTTCCTCTGGAATTGAAAAAATCATTATGAGCATCCAGGAAATCGCAAACAAAACGAATCTCCTTTCACTGAATGCTTCCATTGAAGCTGCAAGGGCAGGGGAAGCTGGCAAAGGTTTTGCCGTAGTGGCAAATGAAATTCGCGAATTAGCAACCCAATGCGCAGAGTCCGTCAACCAAACCACCGCTCTGATTGGGCATTCTTTGGACGCAGTTCAAAACGGCGTGGCAATTGCGGACGACACCGCAGAATCACTGATGGAAGTCGTGGAAGGCGCCAAAGAGATATCCGCTTCCGTAGATAAGATCATTTCTGCTTCCCAAAACCAAAAGCAGATTTTGCTCGAATTAACAACCAGCGTGGATTTAATTGAACATGTTGTGCAAGACAATATTTCCGCTGCACAAGAAAGCGTTTCTACCAGTGAAGAATTATCCCAGCAATCGCAGCAACTTCATGAACTGGTAAAACAATTCCATCTAAAGAATTAATTTTATATCAAAACAGGAAAGGTTTTGAAGTTTTACAACAAAGCCTTTCCTGTTTTTCATTTTTGGGCATATATCTTCCACTGTATCCATCTTTTTATAAAAAATGTTCTCATTTTCAATCCAATTCCCTGGTAATATCTTTGAGCCAGGCAAATTTTTTATAGTGCACATACACCACTGGAATCTTCCAAAACTCATCCAAGCATAAAATAAAGTACACTGCCATAGGCGGCAGCTTCCATACAAACGCACTTAGAAATCCCAGAGGCACACTGATCACCCACATCACAATAATATCACAGATCATGCCAAACCTGGAATCCCCGCCGGCGCGGAAAATCCCCGCAATCAATAGGGTATTCATCGCCTGCCCCACCACATAATAAGCGCTAATCCACAGCATAAAGTCCAGATATCCAGCGGCACGCTCTGTCAGGGAAAAACATAAAAATACCACTGGACGCAACAGAAGAATCAAAATCCCTGTCATAATTCCAATCGCCAGAGTCACCTGGCAGGATTTTCTGGCGTCCCGTTTTGCCGCCTCAATCTTTCCTTCTCCAATTTCAATCCCCAAAAGTACAGATGCTCCAGCGCCCAAGGCAAAACAGAGAATGGTGCAAAGGTTTCGAACTGTTGTTGCCACCGAACTTGCAGCCACCACATCCGCATTCATATGCCCCATAATTACGGAATACATAGAAAAAGCAAATGTCCAGGCAAAATCATTGATTAAGGCCGGTATCGAATATTTGCAAAAGTCTGCAAACAACAGCTTATGCCGACCAAACATAATTTTCAAGTCTATTTGGAATATCTTTCCCCGGACAGCATCTAAAAGGCACAGAAGCAATTCTGCCACACGTGCCGCCGTCGTTCCAATGGCAACCCCAACCACCCCCAGCTTGGGCGCGCCGCCAATTCCAAAGATAAACACTGCGTTGAGCACGACATTTAAAAGAAGTGCCACAGAACTGATAATGGTGCTAAGCTGGGCCCGTTCCATACTTCTCAGCGCACATAAATATACTTGCGAGAAACTCATACACACATAGGAAACTCCTACAATCCGCAGATAGGAAGCGCCTATGGAAACCAAAGTTGCATCATTGGTATAAATCCTCATTAATGTCTCAGGAATGCTGACGGCGCCAGCAGCTAAAATAACAGTCACAACCACTGCGATCTTCGTGGCAATTCCCATAACCGCCTGAATGGAGCCTGTATCTTTTTTCCCCCAGTATTGGGAGGCAAGCATAACGACGCCGGAGGAAATCCCAAAAAAAATTCCAGTCAGCAGAAATTGAAACTGGTTCGCCAAAGACACTGCAGATAATTCCGTCTGTCCCACATAGCCCAGCATAAATACATCGGCAGAATTCACCGCATTGGTAATAAAATTCTGAATGGTAATGGGAATCACCAACGCAGCCAGTGAACGGTAAAATTGTCTGTTCTCTGCTTTCATTTTTGTTATCCTTTCTGTCAAAAAACTTGCTAGGCAACTGTGAAACTCAATCTCTATATAAATTTTATATACGCCCCAAAGAATTTAAGAAACGTTTTTTCATCATTGTATGACTTCCATAATAAGATTCTATAGTTCTGCAATTGCCTAAAAACACTTGCTACAACTCATTCTTCCGCCTTGCAGATGAAAATTTATTCCGTGTAAAATTCACCGACATTTAATCGCCAGGGTAATATTTTAGAAAGCACGCATTTATACATTAAACCGGAACAAAATCACATCCCCGTCTTTTACCACGTATTCTTTTCCTTCCAGCCCTACCAGCCCTTTCTCCTTTGCAGCTGCTAAGGATCCACAGTCCAAGAGGTCCTGATAATTAACCACTTCGGCGCGAATAAACCCTCTTTCAAAATCAGAATGGATCTTTCCTGCTGCCTGGGGCGCTTTGGTGCCCCGCTTAATGGTCCAGGCACGCGTCTCATCTTCTCCTGATGTTAAATAACTGATCAGCCCAAGCAGGCTGTAACTTGCCTTGATCAATTTTTCCAAACCAGATTCTTTTAAACCCAGCTCCTCCAGGAACATTGCCTTTTCTTCCTCGTCCAGTTCTGCAATTTCCTGCTCAATCTGGGCACAGATTACAAATACCTCACAGCCCTCTTCGGCTGCATTTTTCCGTACCTCCTGGACAAATTGGTTGGCTGCTCCATCTTCTGCCAGATCATCCTCCGCCACATTTGCCGCATAGATCACAGGCTTCGCTGTCAGCAGATTGTAACCTTTAAACCATTCTTCCTCGTCCTCATCCTCCAATACAAATGTTTTCGCAAGTTTTCCATCCTCAAGATGGGTTTTTATGCGCTCCAAAAGCTTTAACTCCTTCGCCAAGGTCTTGTCCATTCTTGCCCCTTTGCTGGTCTTTGCAATTCTGCGCTCCAAAATCTCAATATCTGAAAAAATTAATTCTAGATTGATGGTCTCAATATCCCGCACCGGATTGATGCTGCCGTCCACATGGACAATATTGCTGTCCTCAAAACAGCGCACCACATGGACAATGGCATCCACTTCACGGATATTGGACAAAAACTGGTTTCCAAGCCCTTCCCCTTTGCTTGCCCCTTTTACCAGCCCTGCAATGTCTACAAACTCAATCACTGCCGGCGTTACCTTTTTGGATTGGTACAAGTCTCCCAGTTTCTTTAACCGCTCGTCAGGAACCGTCACAATCCCCACATTCGGGTCAATGGTGCAAAACGGATAATTGGCAGATTCTGCCCCTGCTTTTGTCAATGAATTAAACAATGTACTTTTTCCCACATTGGGCAACCCCACGATTCCTAGTTTCATATGTTGTGATACCTATTCGAAAATCCTTTGTTCTTATAAATTTTCGCCTTTCTCTATATTTTTACTACAGCAATTGCTACACCAATTTTAAATGATTTTGAGCATTTTGTGAACTACCCATTGTCTAAAGCCAATGGGCTTCCTGCTTCTATGACCTCGCAACCTACTATCTCCACAGGCGTTAATTCGGGCTGCACCATCCCTATTTGTATTTTATTATCCTATGCTATTTG
>CATOOV010000124.1 GCA_951801955.1 uncultured Lachnospiraceae bacterium | reverse complement strand
CAAGACGGCGGTATTCTTCCCGCCAGCCCGTATCTGCCTTATCGCCTGCACGGTATGTCGTCAACGTAATCTCTTTCCCATAAAGCAACTCGTCTGCCAGCTTATCAAGGAACAGCTTTGTAATGCCAAGATGCCGATACTGCGGATGGACAGCCAGAAAGTCTATGCTGCCTGTGTCTGGCGAAAATCCCATCACGCCAATAGCCATATCGTCATCCCGTAAAATCAAAGCCTTTTTATCCGCAATATACCGATGCAGGTTTGCGGTATAATCTCTCTTATCCAGACATGGATAGCCGTCAATCGTGAGGCTTACCAGTTCCATCCAGTCATCTACATCTTCGGGCGTGGCAAATGTTATATTGTCTTTTGTCAAATCCATTTTTACAAGCTCCTTCTTCAGATAAATTTCAAGCTGTAAAGGGTAAAAGTTTTCCGTTTCCCGAAATTCCGCAGGGGAAGTCTTATACATCGCCTTAAAAATATCCGTAAATGCCTGCTGGCTTTCATAACCGCTCATAATGGCAATCTCAATAATCGGTTTTGCAGAAAACACCAGAAGTTTTGCCGCTTCTGTAAGCTGCCGCCGTTTTGCGTAGTCGTGGATAGTCAAGCCGACGGTCTTTGTAAAAATCCGATGCAAATGGTATTTGGAATAGTGCAATGCCGATGCCACCATATCTAAATCCATCTTTTCATGCAGATGTTCTTCGATATAGCGGATAGCCTGTGAAACAATGCGTACTGTCTGACCTTGCATTTTGCGACCTCCTTTCCTTTTTCCCGCACTTTTAAGCATTATGATATGCCTGTACGGTATTCCAATAAAATATTGTAGCACAAGGAGTTTTTTATCTTTTCATCATTCTTGCTATGTTTTTAAATCACTAAATGATAATACCCCCACTTTCCAGTCAACGTATTCTAAATCAACTATACTGATACCGTTTCCTCACATTCAATGATTTTACTTGAATATCTATTTTCCATGAATAAAATGAAAGTCACAACAATTAGCACCTCCCCCTATTGTTCCCATGCGTTCAAATCTAATCTTAGGTTCATATCCCGAAAAAGCAATTATATCACTTTGGCAGAAAACCGTACAAAGTTCTGGGCAGGAATATTTCTCACACATATCTTTGTAAAGGCAACGGACTATATCAAAATGAATTTCTCTATTATCATGTCTTTTCCATTCTACCGTAAACCCCTCTGTTGGGTACTTTTTGCTCATATGCGATTTGGCAAACATTTTAAATAAACCATATGTAAATGGCATTTTTGTAAATTTAGCATTTTCTTCCGCTAAGCTGTGTGCATTGTGCTGTATTTCCTTATAGGCAATCATAAATGCTTGTTCTTTGGTAAAACCCTGTTCAACAAGAGTTAAATATATTCCCATGATTGGCAACAATCTTTTGAAAATATGCTGATTTATTTCGTCATTCTTAGATTTTGCTTCCCTCTCGCATAGATTCGTATATTTTTCACACATTAAAATATAAAGCTGTTTACCTTGTTCATTTCCATATTCCTCAGTTAAATCATCGTATAGAAAACTGAAATCTGTTTCTTTATAGTCCATAATCTTATCTCCATTTCATGCAATCATTCTGTTTTTTCCATTTAACCGCTATCTTTAGGACAGCAGATTATGGACAGCCTTGTAAGTAAGAGGAATATACATACAAAGTAAAGACAGCCGTTCCCACAATCCCTCATATTTCAACATGGTATTTTGAAACTGCTCTTTATCTCCCATGATAAAACAGACAAAGAAAATTAATGCCAAGATAAAAGAAATAACACATATAATGCCAAAAATGACATTGTTCTGCTTAAATGCTAAAATCCCATTTAACAATGGGAAAAACAATAATGCCATAAATCCGATTGCCGCACTTATTCCATGTACTTTTGAAGCCGCAGTAACAATATCTTTGTTTTCATTCACATGGAATATTCCCGAAACCAATCCTGCTCCGACAGCAAATGTCCCTAGTGAAAACAACAGTAAAACCGATAAGATTGGAAAGTCTTTTTTCGTAATAAAAAAATATGCAACCGCTGCAAATGCCAGAAAACATCCAAGCCATATTAACCATGTATTATAAATAACACGAACGGGGCTTTGCAGACTTCCCAACGCACTCATTGCCATTGTTTTACTATTGTACCCATCATAATACCGACACAATATCCACGGAAGAAAAAACTCGCCAACAACTGTAAAGAGCATAACTGAATGAAATATCTTACTGGTTATTATATTTCCCATTTTCCAATCTCCCCTAATATCTCTTAATTTCTCCATGAAAATTATGTGCTTTTTCAAGCAGTGGTCCTTTTGCTCCCATTGTAAAGGCAATATCACTGCTGCGGATTGACAACAATTCCATTCCAGACTGTAATTCTAAAACGTCCAACATATCTTGCGGCAATTTAACAGCTCCGTCCTTATCAATGTTAATCCACGCATATTTACGCCCTTTATATCGGGTAAACTCACCCTCGGAAAGCTGGCAGTCCCTTAACGCAGGGCATTCTTCCAATATATGGCTGAGTTTTGAATTTGACAGCAGCGGATATGTCGTCACGCAAAAGCCGCCTGTTATTTTGCTTCCCGTAAAAATTATCACTTTTCCATCCCGCAGTGCATCATATTCCAACAATGCCTGTGGCGGGATGTGTATTGTTAAATCGGGGTTTATAACGGAAAGACCAAATACAAATTTACCCCCTTTATTGAGCTGCGGCATAAAAAACCTCCTTTTCCAGTATTCCTTTTTCTACATTGATATGTTATAATAGTAGTGTCTATAAAAACTACTTTATATATAAAGTACTATAAATACAACACAATGTCAAGGAGGAAAAAATATGCTGTCCAAACCTGCCACAATGCTTTTAGGTTTCATATACGAAAAACCACTTAACGCATACGAGATCATAAAACTCTTAAACTACATGAATGTGAAATGGTGGTTTAATATCGCTGATTCAACGGTATATTCGACATTAAAAACCCTTGAGAAAAAGGAATTTATATCTGGCACTACCGAGAAAGTCGGAAATATGCCAGACCGCACCGTTTACAAACTTTCTGATAAGGGGAAAAGCGAATTTATAAACACTTTAAAAGCATCAATCCTGCAATTCAACTATGATACAAACATCTTTTCTATTGCCGCTTTTTTTCTAAGTACATTTACCCCTGATGAACAGCAGGAACTTTTGCAGGAGCGGCTTAATATTTTGCAAAAGTACCGTGCAGGGATTGATAAACAAATCAATCCGTTATGGGAAAATGAAGTTTCTTCTGCCCATTCTGCAAATGTAAAAAGAATGATTGACCTTGTAGATGCTGAAATAACAGGAACAAACCGTTTACTTGAAAGCTGCAACGCCAACATATAACCCAAGTCCATGAAATGGATAACAGACTGTGAGGAAAACCTATGACTACAAACAATATCCGCTATTTATATAATGCAGAAACAGGCATTGAGCTGATTTTCTGTAAGGATTCAACCATATCTTACCCATTACATAATCACGTTTCCGTACTGACAATCGGCATCATACTGGACGGCTCCATAGTCCTTACAACAAATAAAGAAGCAAGGACTTATAAGCAAAACGAAACATTTGCAATATTTCCATATGAACCGCATAGCATTTCGGCACATGACAGCTATTCCCTGCTTACCCTGTGCATTGATAAGAATGCTGTAAACAACGTAGATATTACCACCATACAAAAACATATTGGATTTCTTCTGATGCAGGCTCTGAATATGGGAAAAATTAGTCACTATCAGATATTACAGCTATTAAACTGTCTGGATGAAACCTCGGATTCTTCTAACTGGCAGCTAAAAAACCATACCCCCTATATCCACGACTTAAAAAAACAGTTGGAATTATACCCAGAATGTAAACTTACTGTCGAGGAAATGGCACAAAACGCTTTTATCAGCAAATGCCACTTTATCAGAAGCTTCAAGGCAGAGGTAGGGCTTACACCGCACCAGTTCCAAATCCAGAACCGCATCCGCAAGGCGCAACGCCTAATCCATGAAACTGATACAATAACCGAAGTAGCTTTGACCACGAGTTTCTGCGACCAAAGCCACTTCATAAAGCAATTTGAAAAATATGTAGGCTTGCCGCCTTTAACTTATAAATATTCTTCTGGAATTATCCCCCAAAATACCCCTATACCCTCTGGGGCACTCGTGCCATTCAGCGATACGAAAGAGATATAAGCAGATAGAGCTATTAGCAGAGGGCGGGCATAAACTTTGCGAACAGGCAAAGCCCGTCATCCCCTGCAATCACTTCATGCGGTACGCCTATGGGAAATATGGATATTACGCCCGTTTCATAAGGCAATTCCACACCGTCATTAACGCACACGCCCGTGCCAGAGATTACTTCATGCGTTTCCAGTTGTTTCTCGTGGATATGGCTGCCAATCTTTTTATTAGGGGCTATCCTCACAAGATGGTAACTAAATTGTCCGTCTGTCCTTTCGGATGTGATAATGTGCTTCAGCTCCACACCCTCAAAAGCAGGATGTTTCGACCACGGGATAGCATCAAATGTAACTGTGACATCTTTTAACAGCAGCTTTCCTCCCTCGTTGAATTTTTCAAACAGATTTTTGTAATTCATTTCCAACACTTCCTTTCAATTTTTTGACAATTCTCTTGCCTGCTTACATCATACCAACAGGCTTATTATTTGAATTGTAAAAAATTGCGGAATACAAAAACAGAGCCGATGTATTGTGATTTCAAACTATCTCACAAATTCATCGGCTCTGCGTCTTTGCGTCTGGCTCTCTGATGACTGTTATTTTTAAATTTTTCGCTTCAATCAATGTTTCCTGCTTACATTTCGGGCAGTACAACGGATAATTTATCAATACCGTATCTTCCCTAATCCTGTCACGGGTCTTATTAGAACAAATCGGGCAGCGCACCCATTCTCTTGCTATCATCAGAACATTACCTCCCTCTGTGCTTTGCTTTTTTCTTTTCCTGCCGCAGAGCGAATTGCCGCTCTTTCTCTGCTTCTTTCTGTTCTCTGGACTTCACTTTCCGTTCCAGTTTCCCCTGCTCATGTTGGAGCTTTAAGGCTTGTTGGGCTTTCGTTCCAATGCCCTTGTTTTCCAACTGGCTGTTGATTTCCCTCTGCATACGCTTGGGATTAATTTTTCGTTTTTCGATTTTTTCTGTTTTAACTGGCGGGCTGAATTTTAGCTTATGCCAGTTTTTGAGCAGAAAATCATACACTTCATAATCTTTCGGCTCTGCGCCGAACGTAATCTTACAAACCTCATATTTGTCACCGTCTATACGCTCAAACAATCCAATCCAAAAGGGATTTTCAAACAGAATTGTCAAGCTGCTTTTCATTGCCATACCATCAACTCCCTTTAAACTGGCTTTCAAATTTATCAAGCCATTCTAACAGGGATTGGTAT
>CATOOV010000123.1 GCA_951801955.1 uncultured Lachnospiraceae bacterium | reverse complement strand
AACCACAACCATTACCGTAAAGACAAAAGACGGCGGCAAGAAAGCAACCTGTAAGATAACGGTAAAACGCCCCGTAACCAAAGTGAAGTTGAACAAGACAAAACTGACCTTGGGGGCAAAGGAAACCCTCACCTTGAAGGCAACGGTATCACCGTCCAATGCAACCAATAAGAACGTAACTTACAAGAGCAGCAACAAGAAGGTGGCAACCGTATCTTCCAAGGGAAAGGTCAAGGCGGTGAAGAAAGGGAAAGCAACGATTACGGCAACCGCAGACGGCAAGAGTGCAAAATGTACCATTACCGTAAAGGCAGCGCCCAAGAAGATCACCTTAAACGCTAAGAGCAAGACCTTGAAGAAGGGCAAGACCTTCCAGTTGAAGGCAAAACTGACAAAGAATACCGCAAGTTACAAGATTACTTACAAGACCAGCAACAAAAAGATAGCAACGGTATCTTCCAGTGGAAAGATCAAGGCAGTGAAGAAAGGAAAGGCAACGATTACTGCTACAACCTTCAACAAGAAGAAAGCAACCATTAAGATTATTGTAAAATAAGTGAATTTTCCAGGGGCATGAGGTTTCGTGCCCCTGAAAATTTATGCGCAGGTTCGTGCAAAGGAAGTATGCCGCTTAGGCGGCGCACACGGGTTGCACAACGAGTAGGGGAAAGGCTTTTCCCCTACTCGGATAGAAAGATAAAGGAGGTATGTTATGAAACAGTATTTCAAAAGGTATCTGTCGTTACTATTGACGTTTGCCATGCTATTTACAATGGTTCCCACATCTGTTGTCAGTGCGGCAGGCGAAGGGGAAACAGTTGTTGGTACCACGACTAACATTACATGCAGTAAATTTGTGGCATCTGGCGGTCAGTCACAAGAGGGCGTCTGGCTGATTGCTACGAACAACAATGGAACAAATGGTTCTGCAACAGAGGCGGCTTATGTTGCTGGAGAGACTGCAAACAAGAAAGAAGGCGGTCTGGTAAGTGCAAGAGTGGGCGGTATGGCATTTAAGCTGCCAACTAACGCAGATGTTACAGGCGCATCAGGGACCGTGGATCCAGATTTGATTTCCAAAGCGGTGGTAACTGTAAATGTCACAGATGTAAATGAAAATATGGGTACAGACAAGTGGACAAAGGCAGGGCTTTTTTCTGTTGATTCCTCTTGTTATGATACCATGAAGAGTGATAATAAAGATAATGCTGCGTCCACTTATCCGGCAGTTGGTGCAAATGGTGGGGATTACAGCAGGGAAGCGACCGTTTACAGCAATGAGAAAATTGAAAAAAGTAACCTTGGAGCGAAAACTTTTGATGTTACAGAGTGGGTGAAAGCGGGAATTAAAAATCATGATAGTTATGCAATTTTTCGGCTTCAGACGGTAATTGCAGGTTTTTTGGTATCTTCCACTGGCGATAAGGCTCCCACTCTTTCCATTACTACGCTGACTGACCAGGAAGCGGTAGAACAGACAAAGGAAGGGCTTACATTGCCAGAGAGTACCAGAAGCAATTTGACGCTGCCCTCTTCCGGAACCTGCGGAAGTGTAATTACCTGGGTATCCAGCAATCCAGAAGTGATTGCCAATGATGGAACAGTTACCAGATCCAGCCAGGATACAGAAGTGACAATGACGGCAACCATTACAAGGGGCGCCGCCACTGCCAATAAAGATATCAAGGTAGTTGTTACGGGAACAGAGGCAAAGCCCCGTGCCTCCTATTCTTTTACAGAAGAGGATTTGACAGATAAAGCGATTGAAGATACATCAGGAAATGGCTTTCATGGAGCGTTAATAGGAAATGGTGCCGCCATTGAAGATGGTGCGCTGATGCTTCCAGGAGGTGCAAACAATTCAAATGCAGCATATGTATCCCTTCCAGGAGAAATATTTGCCGGACAAGACACTTTGACCATCAATGTGTGGCTGAAAAACCAGACAGGAGCCAATAATTATGCGGCAATGTATTTTGGAACCAAGACAAAGTATGTGGACAGCGTGTCTACGGCTGATATGCCTTTGAATTACTGGCTGCTGAATCCAGCGGATAAAAATAATGGGGGAATGTTTAAATCCGTATGGACAAATAGTAATAATGCAAGTAAGCCCTATGATACAGAAACCGCAGTATCTCAGACTAAGACGGGTTCCGATTGGGCAATGTATACCACTGTCATTACCCCAGACAGGATTATCGGATATTACAACGGGGAAGAAGTGTGCAATAATCAAAAGGCAAAGACCACCACAGATTTTGGAAATGACCTGGTTGCATTTCTGGGACGTTCTTCCTACAATGATATGTACTATAAGGGCGGTATCTATGGGGTAACGGTATATACAGAAGCCTTTACGAAGGAAGATATTCAGAGTGAATATTGCAGGGAAATGCCTCCTGAATTTGCCATTAGTACCATAAATAAGATAAAAGAGGATTTGAAAAAAGAATTCGGAGATCTTACAGAGGTTACAGAAGATCTGGCACTTCCAACACAGGGACAGAATAGAGCAAAGATTTCCTGGAGCAGCAGCAAGCCGGAAATCATTGCCAATGACGGAAAAGTTACAAGACCTGAGACGGAAGACGCAGAGGTAACACTGACAGCAACCATTCAGTTGGGTGGAAAAACAGATACCATTGCATTTGAGGCAAAGGTAATTAGTACCAGCAAGAAAAGCCAATTGGAGTTACAGGTAAAACATTTTGCCATAGACAGTTCTATCCTGGCAGATGATATTGTGCTGCCAGATGAGCTGGATGAATATACAAAAATTACATGGACCAGCAATGATACACAAGTGTTAAATGTGCAGACAGAAGGGGATGTGACGTCCGCAGTGATAACCCGTCCTGATAAGGGAGCTGAGGATGTGCAGGCAGGGTTAAAAGCCGATATTGTCTTTGACGATGGGACAGACAGGCTGGAAGCCTCCAAAACTTTTACAGTGAAAGTACGTGCCAAAAATTATGGTTCCTTGATGGCTTATACGAACAGCCAGGAATCGGCATCTTTGGGAAACAGCCTGCATCTTGCATATAGTACAGATTTTAAAAATTTTACAGCGCTTAATTCCAATACGGGGATTTGTTTTGCTAACAATGCAGGGGGAAGCAAGAATTCCAATCCCAATGGATTAAAAGATATGTATATTTTCCGTAAAGCAGACGGTACTTATGGAATGATTGCAAGAAATGTTACCAAACAGAAATACTTATATGTATTTGATTCGATAGATTTAGTTCAATTTACCAATGAAAGGAAAGTTGCACTCAATTATGAGGTGGCTGGAAATCTGGAAGTTGACCAGTACAAATATGATGGTTCGGTTGTAACCTATGAAATTTTTTGGTCAGACGGGACAAAGAATTATCGCGGGCTTACCAAGGATTTTGTAACTGTTTTCGGGCAGGAAGAGACAGGGTACCAGCCAGGAACAGACTACCAGACAGAGAGTGTTCCTGATGGAGCTGCAATTACCAGTATCCTTGACGTAAGTAAAACGGAATACCAAAAAGTAGTCAATAAATTGGATGTGGTAAGAAATACTGGAATGGAACAAGTGTCAGTAACTGCAGGGTATGGAGACGATTTGTCCAAGGTTCTTCCAGAGAAAGTAACAGCAGAATATAATGATGGAAGTACCGCCGATATGGGGGTAGAATGGAACGCGGCAGAGCTTGCCAAGGTAAACCTGAACAAGAAAGGAACCTACTCCGTAACTGGAACTATAAAACAAACCCAGTATGTCAATCCATTTATTGAACAGCGTGCGGATCCCTGTATCTTAAAGGGGGATGATGGATATTATTACTTTACCGCATCTTATCCAGTGAGGGGAAATAGTGACAAGGAAGGTTATGACCGAATTGTACTTAGGCGTTCCAAGACCATTGAAGGGCTGGCACAGGCAGAAGAAGTGACCATATGGCATTGCAATGATGCGGCAGATGAATTCCGTTATATCTGGGCGCCGGAAATCCGTCTGGTAAAAGGGGAGTATTATGTGTTCTATACCTCCAGTGTGGAGAGTGGAAGTCCTTGGGGAATCCGTCCCCATGTGCTGAAATGCACCAATCCAGAAGATATGATGAATCCAAATAGCTGGCAGGCGATGGGCAAAATGCAGAAAGTGGAATCGGATTCGATAGCTTTTACCGGATTTTCTTTGGATATGACAGTATTTGAAAACCAGGGACGCTGGTATGTGATCTGGGCACAGACAGATGGTTATTCTTCTCTGTTTTTGGCGGAGATCAATCCAGACGAACCTTGGAAATGTATTTCTGAATCTGTGAAAATCAGCATTCCAGAATATAGTTGGGAACGGCAGGTAGAAAATGTAGATGAAGGACCTTCTGTAATTAAGAATAATGGCAAGATCTATGTAGCGTTTTCTGCAGCGGGAACGGGTCCAGAATACTGTGTAGGTCTGTTGTCTATTGATGAAACGGCAGATATGCTGGATAAAGATGCTTGGGAGAAACAGCCTTATCCGGTATTGACTTCCTCCGATGTGCCAGGAGAATATGGACCAGGGCATAATTCCTTTACCGTAGACGAAGATGGAAATCCCATTTTTGTATACCATGCAAGAGGACAGGAGTGTTACGAAAATAAGTGTGAGTGGGCAAGCTCCAGTTCCTTGAACGACCCTTGCCGTGATGCAAGGTTGAAACGGGTACACTGGGCAGCAGATGGGACGCCTATTTTAAAGATGAGTTATCAGGAAGAATTGGCAGAAGAAAATCGTACGGTAACGGCAACCATCAAAGTGGAAGAAGATCATGGATCCGGAATTGCCGTAGAAGATGTCACCTTGAGCAAGAGCAGCCTTATTCTTGAAGTTGGAGAGAGCGAGATTTTGGCAGCGTCCATACTTCCAGAAAATGCAGCGAACAAGGAGATGAAATGGAAATCTAGTGATGACAGCATTGCGACAGTGTCAGAGGATGGAAAGGTAACTGCTAAAAAGGCAGGAACAGCAATTATTACCGTAAGCAGCGCAGAGAATGCAAATATTAAGAAAGAGTGTACGGTAACGGTAAAAGGAGAAGTAGAAGTGATTAATCCTGGCATCAAAGATGAAGGAAATGGCAAATATGAAGTGACCATTCCAGAACTTACGCCAGGACAGGAGAACCCTGTTGCCATCCAGCTCCCAGGCTCCTTTGCCGACAGCATTAAAAACAGTACAGAAACAAAAGTTTCTGTTAATATCAAACTCCCGGAGAATCTTGCGGATGACAAAGTCCAGGCAATCACAGTACCAAAAGAAGTCTTTGATGCCGCAAAACAGGCTGGTAAAGATCTTACCATATCTGTAAACGGCAGCAGCTCTTATCAGTGGACATTCAGCGCAGGAACCCTGGCATCTGCAAACCTTTCCGATTTGAATCTGGCGCTGCAGCAGGCTGGAAGCGAAGAAGACGCAGAGATCAAGAACCTGCTGAAAGAAAATGAAAAAGGCATGGTGCTTTCCTTTGCACAGGAGGGAGAATTCCCGAAAG
>CATOOV010000122.1 GCA_951801955.1 uncultured Lachnospiraceae bacterium | reverse complement strand
ATAAGGGCGCGAAGCGCCGCATTTTTCGATTGAATTGTCAAGTGTTTTGACAAAAAAGTGGGGGATTTTAATAAAAAAGGAATCTGAAAGCCTTATATTTACTGGCTTAAAGATTCCGAGAGATTATTTTTTATATTAAGGAGGAAAATGTTATGAAAAAACGTAGTAAGTGGGCAGCAATAATTTTAATGGTTTGTTTTGTGTTTACCAATGTGTTGTGTTTTTCTGAGACTGCTTTTGCCAAAGGGATCACATCTGTCAGCCAGGCAAAGAAGTTGGCGAAAAAACAGGTGAAAGGCGCCAGGATTATAGAGGTAGAAAAGGATTATGAAGACGGGATCCGCGTGTATGAAATTCGAATGTTGAAGGGAAAAAAGGAATATGACCTTACTTACCGTGCTTCTGATGCAAAACTGATATCCTATGGATGGGAAACGCAGTTATGGTACGTGAAAAGAGGCAGCGGAAAAATTATCAGTATGAGTAAATGCAAGAAACTGGCAGGGAAAGAGGTTCCTAATGGGAAAATTACCCATATTTCCAGAAAACGCAGCGATGGAATAGATATTTACAAAGTGAAAATACAAAAAGGAAGTAAGAAGTATGAATTAAAATTCCATGCAAGAACTGGGAAACTTTTGGAATATGAGTGGGATTTCGTAAAAAAGGCAGACAGCAGCAAATATATCGGAGAAAAACGGGCAAAACAGATCGCCTTGAAAGAAGTAGGAGGCGGCAGGGTAGTAAAGGTTGAGTTCGATAAAGATGATGGGATTCCAGTATATGATGTGGAAGTGGTCGATGATGAATTGGAGTATGAAATTAAAATCCATGCAGTCAAAGGAACAATTCTGGAGATCGATGTAGATTCTATTTATGATTAAGGATAGAGCGCTGTCAGCCTATGCAAAGCGCCGTCCACTTAACTTTTGGTTATAACAAAAGGTGTAAGATAGGAAAAAGGGGCTGCTGCATTAAGAGAGAAACAGAAATAGGTTCAAAAAACTATCTCTGGTAGTTGTAAATCTTAATGCAGCAGCCCCTATTTTGATGTTTTTTAATTGGGTGGTTCTTGTAACGCAGCATATATGCTGCGTTTGCTTATCAATGTATGGGATATGGGATGCCAGACATATGATTCTACAGTAAAGGCATATTTGCTACGAAACAATACATCATAATAAAATGGCAGATGCTTCCGCCCATCACGAACAGGTGGAAGATTTCGTGTGAACCAAAATTTTTATGCCTGGAATTGAAAATCGGCAGTTTCAGCGCATAAATTACACCGCCGATGGTATAGATGATCCCGCCTGCAAGGAGCCACAGAAAAGCTTGTTGGGAAAGGGAATTCATAATTTGGGTAAAAGCAAGGACACATACCCAGCCCATAGCAATATATAATATGGAGGAAAACCATTTTGGGCAGGTAATCCAGAACGCTTTTACCAGGATTCCGGCAAGGGCAATTCCCCATACAAGAGCCAAAAGCCCATATCCCACACTGCCGCCCAGTACAATAACACAGACAGGCGTGTAGGTTCCGGCAATCAGGACAAAAATCATCATATGGTCCAATTTCCGAAGTATGCAGTTCATTTTTTCTGAGAGGTCAAGCGCGTGGTAGGTGGCGCTCGCCCCATAGAGCAGAATCATGCTTAAGATAAATATGGCAAGTGAAACCACATGGATTTTATCGGGATTTAGTGAAGCACGGATTAACAATGGGGTTGCTGCAAACAGTGCCATAAGCATCCCAATAAAATGTGTAATGGAACTTCCAGGATCTTTTAATTTGAATTTCATAAGTCCATCTCCTTTTTGTAAATAGAATTTTTTATCGTCAAACAGTATATGTAAAAGTTTAGAAAAATATTTCACATAGTTTCAAAAACTACATGTTTTATAAATTGATACTACACCAATTGAAAAATAAAGTCAATATATATCTTAAAATGTTTGACATTTTTTCATTTCTCTGATATGATAAGCAACAGGCTTAAAATTAAAGCAGTGAAAGGAAATATATGGAAACAGTAAGATTTGATGAATTAAATTTATATCCAAAGATTTTGAGGGGTATTCAGGAGATGGGGTTTGAAGAGGCTACGCCTATCCAGAGTAAGGCGATTCCCATTGTAATGGAAGGTGTGGATGTGATTGGACAGGCACAGACAGGTACAGGAAAAACAGCCGCATTTGGAATACCTCTTTTGATGAAGGTAGATCCTCACAATAAGAAGACACAGACGATCGTACTTTGTCCTACCAGGGAACTTGCCATCCAGGTGGCAGAGGAGATCCGTAATCTTGCAAAATATATGCATGGTGTCAAAGTACTTCCCGTGTACGGGGGACAGGATATTGTGAAGCAGATTCGCTCTTTAAAAGGCGGGGCACAGATTATCATAGGGACGCCAGGGCGTGTGATGGACCATTTGAGAAGAAAAACCATCAAATGTGACTATGTCGATACCATTGTGTTGGATGAAGCAGACGAGATGCTGAATATGGGATTTCGGGAGGATATCGAGACTGTCCTGGAATATATACCAGAAGAGCGGCAGACGATATTGTTCTCTGCTACCATGCCAAAACCGATTTTGGATATTACAAAAAAATATCAGAAGGATGCCGTTACTATCAAAGTAGTGAAAAAGGAATTGACGGTGCCCAATATCGAGCAATATTATTATGATGTTAAACGCAAAGATAAGGTAGAAGTATTAAGCCGCCTGTTGGATGTGTATGACCCGAAGCTTTCCTTGGTATTTTGCAATACCAAGAGAATGGTGGATGAGCTGGTCAGTGCCCTTCAGGGAAGAGGGTATTTTGCCGAGGGGCTCCACGGCGATATGAAACAGGCGCAGCGGGACCGGGTGATGAATAATTTCCGTAATGGCAAGACCGAGATTTTGGTTGCCACGGACGTAGCGGCACGCGGAATTGACGTAGACGATGTGGAAGCAGTTTTTAACTTTGATTTGCCGCAGGATGATGAATACTATGTGCACCGGATTGGAAGAACTGGCCGTGCTGGAAGGACTGGCCGTTCCTTTACCTTTGTGAAGGGAAAGGAAGTATATAAATTAAAAGATATTCAGCGGTATTGCAAGACAAAGATTCTTGCCCAGAAAGTTCCCAGCATGGAAGATGTGGCACAGGTCAAATTAGAAAAAATTATGGACCATATTGCAACTGTAATTGAAGAGGAAGATTTGGGGGCTATGGTAAATATGATAGAATCCCAAGTCAACGAATCCGATTTCACAGCCATGGATATTGCAGCTGCATTTTTAAAACTTGCCTTGGGCGGAAGTGAAGAGAATGAGAAAGCCGCTTTGGAAGGCTATGAGTTTGGCGATACAGGTGCAGAAGAAGGTATGGTGCGGCTGTTTATCAATATTGGTAAAAAACAGCATGTAAAGCCTGGAGACATTCTGGGAGCGATTGCCGGTGAAACAGGAATGCCTGGCAAACTGGTTGGGGCGATTGATATGTATGATAAATATACGTTTGTGGAAGTGCCCAGAGAGTATGGGAAAGAAGTATTGCTGGCAATGACAAATTCCAGGATTAAGGGGAAAAGTATTAATATTGAACCAGCAAACCAAAAATAGCAGGAGCAGTTCTTGGTCAGGAACCGTAAGGGTTTTAGACTAAGAACTGTTTTTCTATGATAGAAAAAATAATGATGCGCACGGGCACAAGAGGTATTATGGCGCTAAAGCAGCTGTGCACGGCGCTGAAAGTGTGCAAAACCTTCATGAGGGAGTAGGGGTGACATGGGATTGCCCACTTTTTTTATTTTTTTTAAAATTAATGCAATAAAACAAATTTTTTTAGCATTTTCCAAGTATCATAAAAGGAAGGGAGCGCTGCCTATGAAAAAAGCCTAAGAGGAATTGTATCAGAAATATTGACAAGGAGAATGTCAACCGTTACACTGGTAGATAGACAAAAAATATCAGAAAAAGAAGAGATCAGACTGTATATGACAGTAAAACAAAGTCCGAAAGGGGCACATCTGAATGCAGCAAAGTACTCCAAAGCGAAAAGTCCATATTGATGAGCGACTGTTTGAACGTATTCGCCGGGGGGAACAGGATGCATTTCGGGAATTGTATGAAATTTCGTATAGACCACTTTATGCATTTCTGCTTTCCTATACCCTGAATTCGGAAGATGCAAAGGATTTATTGCAGGATACTTATATTCAGGTTTATAAAAACTGTCATATGTACAAAGAACGGGGAAACCCTATGGCATGGATGATGAAGATTGCTAAAAATCTATTTTTGATGAAATACAGGCAAAAACGGGAACCAGAGGTCGATTATGAGCAGATGGAACAGAAATTGGGATTTGATGACCTTTCCAATGTGGATAATCGAATGGTTCTGGAAAAAATGTTTGAAATGCTTTCTGTGGATGACAGAAATCTAATCATTCTACATGATATAGGCGGGTTGAAACACAGGGAAATTGCGAAACTGCTGGAAAAACCTTTGGGAACTGTGATTGCACGGTATAACAGAGGAATCCGAAAATTGCAGAAAGAATTTGGTGAGATGCTATGAAAAAGAGGGAAATGAAAAAGAGAATAGTGGATGGATTTTCGGAGATGGCACCAGAGATGTTTGAAGCAGTGGTAGAAGCAGTAGAGGAACAGAAACTGGCACTGTCCGAGACAGAAAAGGAGGAGCCAATGCTGCAGACGGTGAGGGGGATACCACCGTTTGAGCATAAGGCGGATCTCAGAGATAATACGGAGCAGAAATCTTCTTGGTTCGGAAAAGTTATTACAGAAAGATTTGCCCGATATGCCCTGTCTATGTGTGCAGGACTGGCACTTATCTGTTTGTTTATTTTTCATGTGCCAGGGAAGAGCCAGGATGTTGTGTATATGGTTTTGGATATCAATCCAAGTATTCAGGTTGAGATGAATCAGGCGCATCAGGTAGAAAGGCTGAGAGGTCTGAATCAGGATGGAAAAGATGTTGTAAAAGAGTTGAAATGGAAGAGGAAAGAATCTGTGCAGGAATTGCTGGATGTGCTGATTCAAGATGTGGTAGAAAAATCTTATCTGCGTGACCATGGGGGGATACTGGTTACCCTCTCAGCAGCAGATAAGGGCATGTGTGAAAAGCTGGAACATACATTGGGCGCAGGGATTGACCGGAAGCTGACAGAGCTGAAGGTGTCTGGTGTTATGACAGCATTTCAGCAGGCAGAAAGCAGATCCGGAAAAGAAGGGCGGAAGTTGCTGGAAGCAGAGCTGGAGCAAAGCTGCGGACTGAAACAGGAACAGGTAGAACAGATGTCGGTGATGGAATTGATTCAATATTGCCAGGATAACACCTCTGTCGAATTAAAACTGTCAGAAGTGTCTGCAAAAGAAAGAGAGGTCCAGTCCAAGAAAGAGGAGGTTAAGTCTCATAAAGCGCAGAAACAGCCAGAGAAAGAAACTTCCCAGTTGTTATCAGAAGAGGAAGGGAACGCTAAGGATAAGGCATTGCCTGCCGAGGAAGAAGCTGAGAAGGACACAGACAAGGACACAGACAAGGACACAGACAAGGACACAGACAAGGACACAGACAAGGACACAGAC
>CATOOV010000121.1 GCA_951801955.1 uncultured Lachnospiraceae bacterium | reverse complement strand
ACATAGCCGCATAAAATACTGTAAATCCAACTTTTTAAACAAGGTATTTTCACCAAGGGATAAGTGCACCCTTTTTTAGGAGAAAATATTTTTCATTTTTCTATTGACATTTATTAGCTGGACTTTCCAAGCCTAGTTCCCACTTCTACTGGAAACCCTCTTAAAAATGCATCTGTCATCATCCTCTTTTTGCCTTCCAGTTGTACCTCCTCCAGCAGCAGCAGCCCCTGCCCTGTCTGAATTGCCATGCCGTCCTTGGACACTGCTGCAACCGTTCCTGCACCATTTGCCATGCCGTCCTTGGAAGATGTTAAAGAATCTGCCGATTCCTCATATGGTTCCTGGAAAGTTTTCTCTGTCTCAGTCGAATCGGTATGCCCCTTTTTTACCACAGAGGCTTTCCAGACTTTCAATGTCTTTTTGTTTAGATACGTATAAGCGCTTGGCCAGGGATTTAATCCTCGCACCAAACGTTCCAGTTCTTCGGCAGATTTATTCCAGTCTATTTCTCCCAATTGTTTTTTTATAATTTTTGTGTGGGTTGCCGCCCCATGGTCCTGGGGTGTATAAGTTGCCGTACCTTCCTGAATCGCGGCAAGTGTCCGCACACAAAGCTTTGCCCCAATCTCCGACAAACGCTCAAAAAGGCTGCCTCCTGTTTCCTGCGGCAATAATTCCACTTCCTCTTTTAGTATCATATCCCCTGTGTCCAGCCCTTCATCCATCCGCATTGTAGTTACGCCGGAAACTGCCTCACCATTGATTACTGCCCATTGGATTGGCGCTGCTCCCCGATATTTCGGCAGCAGAGAGGCATGGACATTGATACATCCATATCGGGGCATAGCAAGGATTTCTTTTGGCAAGATCTGTCCAAACGCCACCACCACAATGATATCTGCCTGATAGCCTTTAAGGTACTCCACGCATTCTGGTTCCCGCACCTTCCTAGGCTGGTACACTTCAATTCCATGTGCCAGCGCCGCCTCCTTTACCGGCGGAAACTGCATGGATTTCCCCCTTCCTTTCGGCTTATCTGGCTGAGTAACCGCAAGCGTAACCTCATGCCCCGCTTCCAGCAAAGCTTCCAGAGTTCCCACCGCAAAATCCGGCGTTCCCATAAAAATTACTTTCACTCTCCATCCTCCTCATATACCACATCATGCAGTTCCCCTTCTATCTTTTCTACATACATATGCCCGTCCAGATGTTCAATTTCATGGCAAAATGCCCTTGCCAAAAGTTCCTCTCCCTCCAGCTCCACAAGTTCCATATTTTCATTCCACGCCTCTACCTTCACATACATGGGGCGTGTCACAATCCCAAATTTCCCAGGCAGGCTCAAGCAGCCCTCTTCTCCTGTCTGTTCCCCCCTGGTTTCCTTGACCCTAGGATTAATCAGGACTATAGGACCTTCCCCCACATCAATCACTACCAGCCGCTTTAAAATACCCACCTGGGGCGCGGCAAGTCCCACGCCATTTGCCTCATACATCGTATCCTTCATATCTTCGATCAATTCTCTAATGCGTGGTGTGACCTCCTTGATCTCCCTGCACTTTTTCTTCAAAACTTCGTCACCCATCTGACGGATGTTTCTCAATGCCATAACATTTCCTCCTCTTGTTAAAACTTTCAAGACCTGCAAGCGAGCCTTACGCATTCCTCCCATGACAAAATTCATGAGCATCCTGCGTCAAATCATAAAAGTTTTGGGCTTTCACAGTATCAATGACCCTAAGGCCACAAATCATGCCGGACATGACAGACAGCAAGAACGCCGATGGCATTCTTGAATATGGAACATTTTTTAAAAACCATTCATGGGATCAAAATCAAATTGAACAGACACATTTCCAAATTCCCGATGACGATTGACAAACTGTTCCAACACATCTTTGATCTGTACCAGCACTTGGTAGTTTTCATGTTTAAAATACAACACTTTGCGGTAAATATCTTTCACTTTCAAAACGGCGGCATCTCCAGGTCCAATCATTTGAAGTCCTGGAAGCTTCCCATTCTCTTGTGCCTGGCGAATTTTTTTTGCCAGCAACTCTGCGCTTAACAATGCTGTCAGCTCATCACGGGATGCCGTCATCATTGCCAGCATATGTCCGCAGGGGGGATAATGCACCATCTTGCGATAGGCGATCTCTGTCTCATAAAATGTTTCATAATCCTGCTGCTCTGCCAGCATAATCGCATAATGTTCCGGGTTGTAAGTCTGTATCACTACCTCGCCTGGCAGCCTTCCACGCCCGGCGCGCCCTGCCGCCTGGGTAATAAGCTGGAAAGTTCGCTCTGGCGCGTGAAAATCACTGACATACAAAGACAAATCTGCTGCCAGCACGCCTACCAGGGTCACATTTGGAAAATCATGCCCCTTTACAATCATCTGGGTTCCAATCAAAATATCCGCTTCCTGATTGGCAAAGGATGACAGGATTTTTTCATAGCCGTCTTTCTGGCGAGTGGTATCAAGATCCATCCTCAACACCTTTGCACCTGGAAAACGTTTGGCTACAATTTCCTCAATTTTCTGTGTTCCTGCTTTAAAACCGCTGATATAAGGAGACCCGCATTCTGGACAGAGTGTCGGCAAATTCTCTGTATAACCACAGTAATGGCATACCAGTTTACCATTGTTGTGCTGGCTTAAAGACACATCGCAGTGGGGACATTTCATTACAAATCCGCAGGCACGGCAGGAGACAAAACCAGCCATGCCCCGACGATTTAAAAATAATATAATCTGCTGATGTTCCCTTAGCCTCTGCTCCATCAATTCCTGTAATTTTCCACTTAAAATCGAACGATTCCCCTTTTTTAATTCTTCCCGCAAATCCACCATATAACACCTAGGCAGAGGTTTTTCTTCAATTCTTTTTATAAGTGGCAGCAGCTCATAAATTCCATTTTTTGCATGATAATAACTGTCAATGGAGGGCGTTGCAGAACCTAAAACCACGCTTGCCTTTGCCATTCTTGCCCGTTCCAAAGCCGTTTCCCTGGCATGGTAACGGGGCATTGTCTCACTCTTATAGCTGGTTTCATGTTCCTCGTCTATAATTATAATACCTAAATTTGAAAAGGGTGTGAACAAGGCAGAACGGGGACCAATCATAACATCCAACTCCCCGCTTTTTGCCCTTTCAAACTGGTCATACCGCTCTCCCGGAGACATTTTGGAATTTAGGATCGATACACGTTCCCCAAACCTTTGATAAAAACGTGCCACAGTCTGATAAGTCAGGGCGATCTCTGGAATTAACATAATTGCCTGCCTTTTTTTGCTTACCACACGTTCAATCAATTCAATGTACACAGCCGTTTTGCCGCTCCCTGTAACCCCATGAAGCAGGTAGGTATGATAGTTCTTTCTGGAAAAATCATACCAAAAACGCTCTACTATGTCCTGCTGCTCCCGATTTAAAACTAGTTTTTTTTCACATTGTTTCATTTCCCCCAATGGGTTACGGTAGGCACGCTTTTCTGTCACGGCAACAACCCTCATTTCTTCCATAATATTAATTACGGAAGCCGTTATCTTTAACTTCTTTGTGGCAACTTCATAGGGCAGGGGGGATTGTTCCATCAAATGGGATAAAAGCCTTGCCCTTGCCGTATTGTGTTTTTTTTCAAATAAGGCTAGTTGTTCTTTTGCCTGGTCTTTTTCCAAAACAAGGGAAACCAAGCGCCGTTTTTTCTCCCTTGCCTTTTGTTTTACAGGCAGGACCGTTTTCAGTGCCTGATTCATGGTGGCGCCGTAATTTTTCCGAATCCACCCTGCAAGGGCGATCAATTGAGATTCAATGGGAATACTTCCCTCCACAATTCCTCGAATCTCTTTTAACTTGGAAACCTGGTATTCTGGCGTATCTGTCAGTTCTACCACATAGCCAGTACTTTTTCTTTCCCCGCTTCCAAAAGGGACTTCCACCTGCATCCCCACCGAAAGCCCTTCCTGCAAAGCCTTTGGTATCTTATATTGAAACGTCTTATCCAATTTCTCATGTGAAATATCAATAATAACATTTGCATACAATGCCATTTACCGTACTCCTTACAATCATAACTCTCCAGCCGTTTCCTTGGCACCTTCGGCAGAACCGCGTAATTCCTGCAGGACTTCCTGAATCAGCACGCGCTCATCCATCGGATATTTTTTTCCCTTAATCTCCTGGTAGTCCTCATGCCCCTTTCCTGCAAGCACAATAATGTCCCCTTGCCGTCCGTTGGCAATGGCATATTTAATTGCCTCTTTCCGCTCTGGAATCTCCACATATTTCCCATTGGTCTTTGCCATGCCCACCTTGATATCATCTATTATTTCCTGTGGTTCTTCAAACCTGGGATTATCGGAAGTGATCACCGTTAAATCTGCAAGCCTCCCAGACACTTCTCCCATTTCATAGCGACGCAGCTTGGAGCGGTTGCCCCCGCAGCCAAACACACATACCAGCCGGGATGGTTCATATTCTTTTAAAGTAGTCAAAAGGCTCTCTAAGCTCATGGCATTATGGGCATAATCAATCATCAGCGTAAATTCCTTAGACACTGGAATCATTTCAATCCTGCCCTTTACTTTCGCCACTTTCAAAGCACGTTCCATATCCTCTGTCGTCACCTTGAAATGGCGGCAGATGGCAATTGCTGTCAGCGAATTGTAAATACTGAATCTCCCCGGAACATCGATCTCCACTTCCATCGTTACCAATCCTTCTGCCCTATAAGAAATTCCCAGATATCCAGGTTTTTTCACAAGCTGGGGGTTTACGGCACGAAGATCTGCTTTTTCGGAAAAACCAAAGGTCTCCAAGGTACAAGTATGTCCTGAAAGCACTTGTTCCCAGTGCGCGTCATCCACATTGACGATTCCGATTCTGCATTGGCGGAATAATAACCCCTTACAAGCCATATATTCCTCAAAAGAACTGTGTTCATTTGGTCCGATATGGTCAGGCTCCATATTGGTGAATATTCCCATCTCAAAAGTAAATCCAGCTGTACGGTGCATCATCAGCCCCTGGGAAGACACCTCCATCACCACGCACTGGCAGCCTGCCTCTAACATCTGTTGAAAATATTGCTGTATGACAAATGATTCCGGCGTGGTATTGTTCGCTGGAATCGTTTTATCCCCGATAATTGCTTCTATGGTACCGATCAGTCCCACCTTGTAACCTGCATTTTCCAAAATAGATTTCACCATATAAGTCGTGGTGGTCTTTCCCTTTGTCCCTGTGACGCCAATCACTTTCAGCTTCTTGGCCGGATGGCCAAACCAGGCACAAGACAAAAGGGCAAGCCCATACCGGCTGTCCCCCACCTTAATCACAGTCACATACCCTGGCACCTCGACATCCTCCTGCACCATGATTGCCGCCGCACCCTTTTTGACCGCTTCCGCCGCAAATACATGACCATCAGAAACAGCGCCTTTGATGCAGACAAACAGGCAGCCTTGTGTTACCTTCCTGGAATCATACACAAGCTCTTTAATTTCGATATCTGTCTTTCCCTGAACAATGGTATAATCCAGGTGTTCCAGCAAACTCTCCAAACGCTTCATTTTCGTTCCTCTTTTCCATAATAAATGCCAATTTTTTACGCTGTCATTGAAAGACAAGCTTTTTGACTTTAGATACATATTCATTTTATTATATGATATATTGAAAGTTTTGGCAAGTTTGACCTGGTTTTGAACACGACAAACGCATGAATCCCTACATCCCCCTTATATTTGTTTTCTTTATTTTTTTAAGAATTTAAAACCTCTTCAAGAAATTTAATTGGTCTTAAACTAATCACAAAGCGTTTCTTTCTCATTGA
>CATOOV010000120.1 GCA_951801955.1 uncultured Lachnospiraceae bacterium | reverse complement strand
CCACAGAGGATACCGCAGAGCAGACAACCGAAAACCCCGAACCGGCAGAGGAAGCCCAAGCCAATAAGGAAGCTAGCACCATGGAAATCAGCTACAATGTAACCGGCCCCCGCCGCAAAGAACTGGCAACCGCAGTAGGCGACTTCATCGGAATGGCTCCGGTATACCAGAAAGCCCCCACATACGCTTTCGCCATCGGCAGCTACATCATTGACCGGAACGGCAAACTCAGTGGCGAAAAGAACGAAGAATTGACGGAAGCACTTGCAGCGCAGGGCTTTACCGCAGCATAGGGAAGAATACCAGCCCCGCCCCGGCGGGGCTTCCCGTTTTCCCGGAAGACCATAAAGATATGTTTAAACATTTGAAAACCTACTATCTTACCCGGAGCCTATAGATCATCAAAACCCAAAAGGAGAATAAGCATAAATGGAATGTACTTTTTATGAATTAAACCAGAAAGCCAAAGACGAAGCTGAAAAAATGGATGCGCTCTGGGGCGCGGAATTTTTTGACGCAGAAGACGCAGAACCTCCAACAGATGCACCAGCCGAAGAAAATAATCCGCACCTGTCCTGCGGAGCCTTCTGCAGATATTTCAGGTCAGGCAAAGGATATCCTGGCGAGTATGTATATTATTGCTGCGCCGCAGGAAATGAGCATATTATTGATGTAGATTTCATTGAATCCGAAATTATTTGACCCTGCCCCCCGCTTCGGCAGGGCCGCCAACTGCACATAATACCCAGATACCCATACGATAAAATAACCGCTAAAAGGTTCTCATTTTCCAAATCTCGAAATGATACTTTTTAGCGGTTATTGATTTTTGCTTTTTACCCCGTTAAGGGGTGCATCCGCCCATGCAACAAAATCCACGTGGCAAAAATCTCTGCCATTCCCTAAGAAACCAAACCGACAAGACGAAACCAAAAAATATAAGTAACCTAAGGAAACCGCAGAAAACAAGGCTTTTTCAAGACTAGCAGAAAAATAGCCCTCCTAAATGGAAGGCTTATTTTGTATTAAAGTTTGTCCCTTTAGACAATATTCGTTATAGAAGCAGAATAGAATGGAATAATATTTCGTGTCAGTAATTCTTTGGTCAATCCCTTCACTAAATACGTTCCCAATCGGGCATTTCTATATTCTTCCATAATATCTATACCTCTTTCCCAAAAACTGATTAGCTGCTTGCGCTTTCATATCTGTGTACGCCATATGTCCAAAAAGACAAGGCAAAAAACGTAAAAATGCACACGATCGCCACCCCGAAAAGGAATCCTTTTGCCGACAAAACCCCTGTTACTGCCTGCGTTGGCAGCGTCGCAATGATTCCGTACGGCAATACACAATAAAAAACAAACTTATAGATTCCATAAAAAGCGATCCCCGGTATTTTCAGACACAAGTCCACAGCCGTATTCTCTATTTTCATCAGATTGTCTACAGAGAACACAAAAAAGGCAAAACACCGTATCAAAAGCTCCATATCGTAGTACAGTATGGTCATCAGCAAAACCAGAAACAAATATCCAATGATATTCGCATACGAAAGATTCGCGCCGCTTTCTCTCACCCCATATAAGGCGATACAGGCGCTGAAGATCAGAAGCGGTATGGTGCCCGGATCTACTTTTTCAAAGGTGATCCGTAATAGTGGATTCACTGGTTTGGTCAGATATAAATCCAGTTCTCCTGTCTGTATTTTCTCCGGTATGGAAATCACCCCAAAAAAGCAAATGGTCATGTTCAGGGCATCAATCAGGGAGAATGTTCCAATAAAAATAAGGATTTCCCCATGCCCCCATCCACGGATACTGTCCACATGCCCGTAAATTGCCTCGAAAGCGAAAAGCTGAACCAGAAAATAACTGGTATTAATGAAAAACGGTGCAAAGAATCCCAACCGGAAGGTCATGATATGGGATAATCTGAATTTGATCAGTTCTGATATAAATTTTAAATTATGTTTCATATTCCTGCTCCATCATATTTGATTCGATCATGTTCATAAGTTACCTGATTTAAAACAAGAAAGACCATGCACCACACACCTAAGACGATTAAGCCTGTGACTGCCTCCTCCTCACATTTCCCTATAAACAGCATACTGGGAAGATATGTGACATAATAGAAAGGCAGAAATCTCATGCCTGCTGTCATCCATTCCGGTAAAAGCGCAAGGGGAATCACCGCCCCGGTCACAAATGCGGAAAGGTTATCTTTTATCATGAGAAAGATGCTGATCTCCTCAAATTTCAAGGTCAAAATCCCAAGAAAGTAATTGAGCAGCGCCATAAACAACAGTCCTAAAACAACCATGATACTTCCGCATAACAGGATCTTTATATTGGCTGTATGCACAAATGGAATCCGGAACAAATAAAACCACAGAAACGTTGCTAAAAAACCAATGCCCGCAGAAAACGCAATCTTCCCTGCTTCCATCGCCACAAAATACCCCTGTGTCTGTACCGGTATCACCATATATTTTGAAAAGGTACCATTTCTCAGCATACCGGTCATCTGCCGGCTGATCTCCGCAGATTTTTCCAACTGGAATAAATAGGAGCTTATGATATAGTAAGAAATCATGGCCTGAAATCCCAAGCCCGCGATCTGCTCTTTACCCTCAAACAGAATACTCCATAAGATCCATGCAAACAGTATCTTCGCCACCGCCAGAATCACGTCTACTAAGGTATCCGACCTCCAGATCAGCTGTGCTTTCATGTATGCCTTGGCAATTTCTAAATATTTCTTCATGTCCTATACCTCCTTATAGATACGCTCCACGACTGAGCCTATTTCTTCTTCCTCAATTCCAATATCCCGGATCGGATAATGACCGATATAAGATTCCAGAACTTTTTCTGCGTTCTGTTTTGGTATTTCAAGTACCAGTTTGTCATTCGCTTTTTCCAATACTCTGCAATCATCCGACACATCAGGCTCTACACTGTGTTCAAAGTATATCGTCATTTTCTTACTCTTTTGATAATTTTCAAATAACATATCCGTACCGCCGTCATATATTTTTCTGCCGTGATTCACGACTATGGAGCGTTTACACAATACCTTAATATCCTCCATATAATGCGAGGTAAGCAAAATGGTAGTTCCTCTTGACTCATTCACATCTTTTAAGAAAGTCCGGATCTGCTTACCTGCCACAGCATCCAGTCCAATGGTCGGTTCATCCAGAAACAATATTTTCGGATTATGAAGCAATGCAACGATCAGTTCCATCTTCATCCTTTCTCCCAACGATAGCGTTCTTACCTGTACATTCATCAGTTCCTGCACCTGAAACAGATCCACAAAAAAATCCTTGTTTCTTTTATACTCGTCTTCCGGGATACCGTATATTTCTTTAAACAGCCGCAACGTGTCCTCCGTTGTCAGTTCAAAAAACAGCTGGCTCTTTTGCCCCATAACCACCGCATACTGCTGCTTAAATGCTTTTTCCAATTTATTCGGATAAAATCCCATCACCTGTATCCTGCCGCTTGTCGGCGCAATAATCCCGGTCAACATCTTCACCAGGGTCGTTTTACCCGCTCCGTTCGGCCCGATCAGGCCTACAAACTCACCCTCATTTACATGAATATCAAAATCATCTACCGCAATTTTTTCTTCATATTTCCTGTGAAACAGGCCCTTAATACTTCCGGCCAGACCCTCCTGCTTTTTATACCGCTTATACTTTTTCGTTAAATTCTCTGTCTCAATTATCTTCATCTTGAAAACCTCCAGTTTAAATATTCAATGAAAAAACATAAAAAAATGTGGTTTCTGCCTATCATTACATAGACTGAAACCACAGATGTATATATCTTAAGATGATGAAAAAAGCAAAACATCCCCATAAAAGGAAAGCAGCAATGACCTGAAAAATGCAGCCCATTTGCTCGCAGAAATAAAAAAGCATGACACCACAGTCATACTTTTCCCGCTTTCTTATCCATCATAATAAGACAATTATTCCCGGTGTATGCAGTATTCTGTAAGGCAGAAACAACCGGCATTCAATAATGCCAAAAAGGGTAACACAAATAAAGCACTCTATTCCGTGCTTACCCTCTTATAAAATTTAGTTGTCCTTTGTCATTACAGAAACAATTAACATCCACATACCTGCTCTTTCTTGAAATATGGTCTTATATTAGCTTATAACTTTGTCAATGTCAAGCATTTTAGCCTGGATACATATTTTTTATCCAGATTTGGAGAGGCGCTAATTTTTCCTCAATACAAAATAGGAATCATACTTTGTTCCATCATGCCCTATCAGCTTTTCCTCTGAGCGTATAAATCCTAAATTTTTCAACGCCACAATACGTTCTGCCGCAGAGGGAAGCGCTTTCGTAGCGATCTTATCACAATGAAACAGGCTATATGCAGGTTCCATTATCAATCTTAATATTTTTATAATCTCGCTTGTCATTTCATAATCACTGCGAATGTCCAGCCTGAGCAAACCGCAGTTTGTAAAATAATCATCGGCGTCTCTGTGGAAAAGCTCTATTGTTCCAATTGCTTCATCAGTTGCTTTTGACACAATTGTCCACCTCACAAATCCTTCTCTATTGTACTCGAAAAGCCAGTAATCAATCGCCTGTTCCATTCTGCTTTCCGTTGTATAATAGAAATCATCTCCGCCACAATTATCACTATTAAAAAAGGGGACAGCCCTTTTATCAGAATAAACCTTTAATAAATCCATTCTATCCTCTTGGCAAACCATTCTCACAAGATAGTCCTCATTCTCATATTCAGGACAATTTTTATAAACATCCACCATTCTGATCCTCCTCCGTAAATTTCGTCTTTTCATCTCTATCTATGGCAGCATCCTTAGTTCTGACTGGAAATACTGCTCCTGAAATTTTTCCAATTCTACAAGCTGGAAAAGCTAAAACTCATATCTTGTCCCATGTGAGAGTAACAGTCCATCTGTTAATTCTACACATAGAATTATCGTATTTTCATCATCAAAATTGTTATGTCCGTTATCAATCCATTCAGCAAAGACATTTTTCAGTTTTTCAGCAATCATACAATTCTCTTTTTTTCCAAAATAGCCCAAATTGCTGCCCTTTCCATGTGCCGTAAACCACTCACCAGCTATTGCAACAGCAGGATTGTTTTCTATATGTTTGATTTTATTTGAAAGTGCATATGTAATAATATAAAATGCACCGTTCTCATAGTAGGCATTTACATATCGCACATAAGGCACCTCCTTTTCAATGGTTGCCAACGCAATAACAGTGTCTTTTCCAAAACGTTCCATCATTATTTTTTTAGCTTCTCGGCTCATTTTTTTCATTAATTCGTTCTCCTTTGCAACTTTTCATTTAACTGTTTTGCAGCTTCGTTAAATCTTCAAAAGAAACATCCATTTTTACAGACACTTCATCTATGGTCATACCAGAAGCAAGGAAACGCTTTATAACCATTTTCATATTTTCTCCAACTTCTATGATATGTCCGTCCAAATCATAAAATCGAATGACACGTTGCCCCCAACTGTGTTCAATTACCTCACCCAAACACTCAATATTCGGATATTCTTTTAGTTTATGTAAGAAACTGTCAAAGTCCTGTTCCTCAAAACATAATTCCACATTGTTAGATTTTTTTAATATGCTTTCTTTGGGTAAATGAACAAGCCAGTCAAAGTCCTGCTGTAAAGCTAAACCGCAGGTAAAAGCTATATTTCTTCCATAATCCTGAAATACTTCCAATCCGAATAAATCCTCATAAAACTTTCTTGCAGCGTTGATGTCTGCTACCGATATAACCGTACAATTGTATTTCATGTAAGTTT
>CATOOV010000119.1 GCA_951801955.1 uncultured Lachnospiraceae bacterium | reverse complement strand
CTTTTGTCAAGGGAATGGCAGGCAAATTTTCAAGACTCGCTTGTGGAGCGTTTCTAATTTGACGCGAAATTGTACTCAGGGCAAATCGAAGCAAGCCTTACGCATTCCTCTCATGACGAAAGCCACAACTATCCTGTGCCAAATCATAAATCTATTCTATCAATTCTTCCTGTACAAGTTCATAATGCACGCCATCCAAATCCAATCCTGCCAATTCTTCTGGATTTACCACCAGATTTTTTCTCCATTGCTTACCTCCATAATTAAAATAACCAGCCGCAATCCTAACATCAACATTTGGAATCCCTTTGGATGGGGAATATTTTGAAACATTATATGGGCTGACGTCAATTTTAGATCCATCCTTCAAGGTAAATGAAATCGGAAGGTCACTCTCCCCTTCTTGCAATTTCTCCAGCCTTTGATCCATTTCAGCCATAAACTCTTGTGTATAAGACTCAGTAATTGTGCCATATTCATTCTTTTCCCTGACAGACATCCCATGTTCCACTCCCAAAATTCCATAGGATAATTTTGATACAATCAGATATTTCGGCTGATAAAATTTACTTGGCGAGCCTTCTCCCACTAACTTGTAACAAATCGTATCCATATTACATTTTAATTCTATCTTGCCGATGCCCTGGCTTTTATACATAGGATAAAATATGGTCCTGCTTACATTCTTAAGGTTAAAATTCCCGGTTCCATCCTGAAGGAAGAATGTAAAGTATCTTGCCTTTTTCGTTGCTAACTCCTCTTGTTCTTTCAGCTCTTCCGACCAGCCAGTTGACTGGCTAAACTCCTCATCGATAAGCCCTAACCTTATGCTGTCTGTCCCAAATTCTTGATTCGCAAGCCACTGTTGTCCTTCCTTATCCAAAGCTTCATAACAAATGTCAAAATATACACAAGCGCCGTCTGACAATAATTCCTGTATCTGCATTTTCACATGTCCGTCGCTGTCTTCATAAACTTGATGCGCTAAATCCTTCTCTACATCTGCACCTGCATAAAAGTACTTCTGCAAAAATCCTTTCATGCTGTCTGCCAAACCTGTCTGCGGCAGCAAGAACACAAGCACGAACACTGCTGCCGCTACGCTTGCCGCCAATCCACCCCAAGGATTCTGATGATATTTTTTCTGGCTCTCCAATGCCTTTTTCTCGATGGATTCCCACATCCATTCCTGTGTCTCCTTGTTGGGAAGTATCTCTTGTTGCATCTTCTGATAATCTTTTCTCATATTCACCACGCCTTTCTCATATTCCCTTCCTGATTTTTTTCTGACTCAAGTTCCAACTTTAACAGCTTTCGGGCTTTTGCCAAACGGCTGCGCAAAGTAGAGGCATTGACATGGAGCATTTTCGCAATCTCCGCACTGTGATATCCTTCAAAATAATACAAATATACTGGCAAACGATACTTCTCTTCTAATCCTTCTACCATCCGCAGCAATAAATTGTCAGAATCCTCCCTGCCTTTATCATGAATAGAAGGGTCATATGCCACTTGCTTTTTCCTCCAGCTTTTTTTTAGCTGGCTTTTACAACAATTGGACGCTGTCACAATCAGCCACGCTTTTGCTTTCTCCTGGTCGTGGTAGGTAAAACGGCTCTGCAGCAGCCGTAAAAAAGTTTCCTGGACCATATCACAGGCATCCGCCTCATTTTTCATATAGAGAAAGCAAATACTGTACACAGTGGCAAAATATTTATGATACAAACTTTCTGCCTCTCTGATCTGCATACTCTTCACTCCCTTCCTTGTACCCGCCACCTGTAAAGGTGGGAGCCGTCTTTCATCTGATATATTTTATAAGCGCTTACATATATAAAACTCCTCTGTATTAGAAACTGTCCACGGCGAATCAAAAATTTTTATATTCATGAATCCTATTGGACATTTGTGCAATTCGCCAAGAAAGTTTTATGGAACTACCTTTTGACACCCAAATCCTTTGATTAAAAAAAGAACCTGACTGAACACAGACAGATTCTTTCCATTAGAAAAATTTTTATTATATTAGATGAGGGATGACTCCCGCCTCTATAAGTATTGAGTACTTTGCGCAGCAGCAAGAACGCTGGTGGCGTTCTCGAATATTGAAAGGCCCGTACTTTATTCAAACGCGTCAACTAATGCATATAGTGCATATACTGTAATTCCCGCAAAAGGTCATTATATTCACTGGTCGTCTGCAGATAGGTGCCAAAGACGGTCAGAAAAACCAAAAGAACCAGTGCAATGGAAGAACACACAATCCCTGCAATCGCCATCCCTTTTGCAGTTCCCTTGTTTATCTGCAAAATGCCTAATACAATTGACACAACTGCAAGGGGAATACAGGTACACCACAGACAACAGGTGATCAACGCAATAATACCGCAGATCATGGAAGCAATCCCAAATCCGCCATTCTCTGCTGAGACAGTACTGTGACTGTCGGTTCCTCCAGCCCTCTGGGAATTTGTATGGTAATCATCGCGGGAATATACCGGCTCAGCATATCCAGAATTTTGTGTATGCTGATTCTGTCCTCCATATGGCTGTGGGTTATATCCTTGCCGCTCCTGCACGGGTTCGCTATATCCTTGCTGCTGGTCCCCTCCACTGTATGGGGACTCCTGACCAACTCCTGGCTGTCCCTGGCTCTGTGGCTGATACCCTTGCCGCTCCTGCATAGGATCACCATACCCTTGCTGCTGGACTCCTCCATTGTACGGTGTCTCCTGACCAACTCCCGGCTGTCCCTGGCTCTGTGGCTGATACCCTTGCCGCTCCTGAACAGGTTCACTATATCCTTGCTGTTGGAGGTCATTACCGTACTGAGGCTGTTCGTGATTCTCAAACATATTGTTCTCGTCACTCATATATCTTCCTCCTATTGTCTTCATTTCTTCCTTCGTTGAATCCTAATACTAAAAATCACATTTCTTATTATATCAAACCCAATTTTACAATACAAGCAAAAACAATTCTATTCTTATGATGAATCTTAAGATTTATGACGTATTGTTGTTGGTTTTTTTGCTATATTATTTGCCACCTTACGAAAATCAGCGCTGTAATCCCGTTCACTTTTATAATAGTTTTCATTTATTATGATATAATCTCCCCTAATTACAATTTTATCTATATTCCCATCTTTATCATACAAGTCTATGATAGCATTAAAACCATCGTAATCCATCGGAATTGCCCTCCTTAAGCGCATCTGCCCCAGTGCCTCCATTACAGCCTTCATATCCCCCTGTTGAACCATTTCAATCCACTCACCATTATAAGCAACCGTCATTTTTCCAAGTTCTGCTACATTTACATTTTCCAAGGGTTTTACCTCTCTCATGCTGTACCAAAGAATACAAACCACAAGCGTAATCATGATACATCCCATACTTACAATGACCTTCTTCTTCATGCGATCCGCCCCCTCTATCCCTATTTTTTTATTCCATTATCTCAAATTCCCAAGATTTCTGCAACCCATAAAATTTTTAAGTGCCAAAATGCAAATTATATGTTAAAATACAAAAAGTTGGCAAAAGTCTCTGAGGGATATTCCATATCCCAGTCATTATACAGAAAGAAGGATTATTTATGAAAATAAAACGAGAAGACATTCGAAATATCGCGATTATAGCCCATGTAGATCACGGCAAAACCACTTTGGTGGATGAACTGCTCAAGCAAAGCGGCGTATTCCGCGCCAACCAGGAAGTACAGGAACGTGTCATGGACTCCAACGATATTGAGCGTGAACGCGGAATTACGATTTTATCCAAAAACACTGCCGTTTTTTATAAGGACACCAAAATCAACATTATCGACACTCCAGGACATGCCGATTTCGGCGGCGAGGTGGAACGTGTCCTCAAAATGGTAAATGGCGTTGTGCTGGTTGTAGATGCTTTTGAGGGCGCTATGCCCCAAACGAAATTTGTACTGATGAAAGCACTTGCTTTGGATCTTCCAGTAATTGTATGCATTAACAAAATGGACCGCCCAGAAGCACGTCCAGATGAAGTGATTGACGAAGTACTAGAACTGTTTATGGATTTAGACGCATCCGATGAACAGTTAGACTGTCCATTCCTCTATGCCTCTGCCAGAGAAGGTTATGCCGTTCGGGATTTCACTGAGGAAAAGAAGGATATGACGGCTCTTTTTGAGACGATCTTAGAATATATTCCTGCACCAGAAGGGGACCCTGAAGCCGATACGCAAGTGCTGATCAGCACCATTGATTATAATGAATATGTTGGACGTATCGGTGTAGGAAAAGTGGATAACGGCTGCCTGAAAGTCAACCAAGATGCCGTTGTGGTAAACCACCATGAGCCGGACAAGCTGCAGAAAGTGCGTATCAGTAAATTGTATGAGTTTGACGGGCTTAACAAAGTAGACGTGACAGAGGCAAAAATCGGATCTATTGTTGCTATTTCTGGTATTGCAGACATCCATATCGGAGATACCATCTGCTCCCCAGAACATCCTGCTGCAATTGATTTCCAAAAAATTTCTGAGCCGACAATCTCTATGAATTTTATTGTAAACGACAGCCCACTTGCCGGCCAGGAAGGAAAATTTGTAACCTCCCGCCATATTCGTGACCGCCTGTTCCGTGAATTAAATACAGACGTCTCCCTGCGTGTGGAAGAGACGGACAGCCCAGACAGCTTAAAAGTGTCTGGCAGGGGGGAACTGCATCTGTCTGTATTAATTGAGAATATGCGCCGGGAAGGCTATGAATTCGCCGTCAGCAAAGCAGAAGTCTTATTCCACACAGATGAAAAGGGCAAACGCTTAGAGCCTATGGAGCTTGCCTACGTAGACGTCCCAGACGAATTTACAGGTTCCGTCATTGAAAAATTAAGCCAGCGCAAAGGGGAACTGCGCAACATGGGACCAATCAGCGGCGGTTACACCCGGCTGGAATTCAATATTCCCTCCCGCGGGTTAATCGGTTATCGCAGTGAATTTATGACTGACACCAAGGGGAATGGTATTATCAACACCATTTTTAATGGCTATGAACCATACAAAGGAGACATTGCCTACCGGAAACAAGGTTCCCTGATTGCTTTTGAATCTGGAGAATCCGTTACCTATGGATTGTTCAGCGCCCAAGACCGAGGAACCCTGTTTATTGGTGCAGGAGAAAAAGTGTATGCCGGCATGGTGATCGGACAGAGTGCCAAACCAGAAGATATTGAAATCAACGTCTGTAAGAAAAAGCATCTCACCAATACCCGTTCGTCCAGTGCTGATGAAGCGCTGACTTTGACTCCGCCTCGGATTTTAAGTCTGGAACAGGCATTGGAATTTATTGAAGCAGACGAACTTTTGGAAGTTACTCCTGAGAGCCTGCGCATCCGCAAACGCATATTAGATCCTACGCTGCGCAAAAGAGCTGGATTTAAAAAATAACATCAAACTCTTTATCATGCAGTATTTTCCAACTGTTACCCTTTTTCCATAATGGCTAAAAAATGGGGCTGTTGCATTTAGAAAATATCATACAAGATCTATAAAACTCTGCTCACAGATGATTCCATATCTTGTATTTTTTATTCTTAATGTGACAGCGCCCCATTTGTGCACATAGAGCGAGGGCATCGCTCAATCATCCTTTTTGATGATCGAGCGATGCCCTCTTTCCCTTGATTAAGGGTACTTATTCCCGTTACCTTATTTTACTGTAATCTTAATGGTTGCTTTCTTCTTGTTGAAGGTTGTAGCAGTAATCGTTGCCTTTCCTTTCTTCACCGCCTTGATCTTTCCACTGGAAGATACCGTTGCTATCTTTTTGTTGCTGGTCTTGTAAGTAATCTTGTAACTTGCGGTATTCTTTGTCAGTTTTGCCTTCAACTGGAAGGTTTTGCCCTTCTTCAAGGTCTTGCTCTTAGCGTTTAAGGTGATCTTCTTGGGCGCTGCCTTTACGGTAATGGTACATTTTGCACTCTTGCCGTCTGCGGTTGCCGTAATCGTTGCTTTCCCTTTCTTCA
>CATOOV010000118.1 GCA_951801955.1 uncultured Lachnospiraceae bacterium | reverse complement strand
GTATATAATTGTGCTGCTCATACTGATGATTCCACGGACCTTCACACTGCTCATGGTCAAAATTCTTTTCTGCATAATCCCCATCTGTACAAGGTTTCAATTTCTTGTTCTGTATAAATTACCGATAAACTGGAATTCTGATAAGACATATTTTATACCATTTATTAACTGTTATATCTTATCTTCAAAAATCCGCAAACCCTTGAAAATGCTAAATTTATAGCAAGTGAGTTTGCCCTTAGGCTTTCCCTCGTGTTATATCCTTTTCTCTCATGTTACGAACCCTCATAAGGGCAAAAATAAGGGAAAGAAAAACCTGTAACAAATTATAACACAGAATAAATTAGGCAGGAAGAACTGATTGAAATGCTTTCTAAAATTTTTCCCAAAATTCAATTAGTAAAGGAAGGGCTGATAAGATATGAAGTTCATATATGCAGAATATAATATGTACCACAACAGCATTGATATAACCACCTTTGATGAGTATCTTCTGCGGATTGACTGCAACAAGGCAGAAGATGGATTAAAGACTACTCCCTGCTCCCAATGTGCCTTAGATACCTTAGCAATAGATGAGCCGCTCGAATATGCCCGCTTAGCACTCGATGGCAACTTGCAAATGTGGATTGATGCAGAAGACAGCCTTGAACTATGGTAAAAAGAAAAATTTTAATTCCCCCGAATTCGGGGGAATTAAATCACTTTAGGACTTTTGTGGTCTGTTCTTCCAAAATAGACATCTGATGTATTGCAATTTTATTAAGCTTTATTAAGTGTTCCTTTTGATTCAGCCCATCAGCTTCCGATGCGTAAATGATAGAAGTTTGTTGTGGTGTAAGTTCCGGCGGAATGAGATTAACTTTGATTGCATCGGTGTGTATCCGATAATTGATTTTTGCCAATTCCCTTTTGGCACTCCAGCCAAGCAGAGCCTGTTCTTCTTTCTTTAACCGTTCAAATTCCTTGATAAGATATAATTTGAATTGCGGAGATACCCAGCTTGCAAATTCAAACGCAATATCTTTATATGCGTATGTACCGCCATACCTTCCTGCCTTTGCTACAATGCCCTTTGAATTTGTGCGGGTTACCCATTGTTTAACCGACATAATAAAGCGGTTTAATCCCGCCTCCAGCATGATTTCTTCATAGGCGGCAGTATTAAAGTCTGCATTGTACATTTCTTCCCATATACCAAGAAATTCTATTGTATTCTTGTTTCGTAACCATTTTTCTATCAGAGCAGGTCCATTGTCAATTTTCCTTACCATATCGGTTAAAGAGATATAATCATCTTCTTCAATCTGTAAGACCTGTATCTCTGTTCCGTCAACATTTAGTTTTCCCATATAAAATCCTTTCATCTATGCGGTCTATAATTGTATTAACTTTCCGTTATCAAAATAATAGATATCTTCTCTTTTATATCCATATTTGGAATCAGGAAGACTGATGTGCGGTTCAAAGGTAAACATTTTAACATCTGATAATCTTTGATGGTTTCCCTTTTCGGTATATATTCTGTCATTTTTGTTTTTCACAATGGAATGTCCAAGGTTGCCAAGAAAATCCAAGTTAAGAAATCCTTTTTTTACAATAACATCATTCATGAGATAATATAATTCTTCAAATGTCATGTCCGGCGTTGCGACATCAATTAGAGTTTTATGCAGATATTCTTCCATCTGCAATCCGCTGCGCCACTCGTTATTTCTTATTTTGTCAGTTTTATCACATAAAATGCCATTTTCAAATACAAGCGTTTCCTTTGCCACGCTATATCCATTGAATAAATGCTGTTTTGTCATCACTGTTGTACCCTGCCTTTCTGTAAAAATCCAATGTACTTATTTCCTTAGAACCTGTGAGAAGCATCATTTTATAGCAGTTTTCTTTTATGGCAATCTCTTTTGCATAGTTTAGGCATTGCGTTGCCAGTCCTCTTTTTCTAAACTTTTCATCCGTTATCACATTTTCAATAAAAGCATACGGCTGCTGGTTGTGCGTCAGGTTAGGAATGATAACACAGACACAGGAAGATACGATTTTTCCATTTTCCTCTGCAACAATCACATGATGATTTTTATCCTGAAAAATGGTATCCCAAATCTGCAATAGTTCTGCGGTCTTTTCCGGCATGGGATTATTATGTAGCTGCATATACAATCTTAATAAACCCTCTAAATCATTTTTTTCTATTTCTCTAACCATACGGGGCATCCTTTCCTATTCCATAAATACCAATTGCAATTTAATATTATTTATACAATTTCCCATAGAAAAACTGCTCTTGAAATGAAATGTCACCTAATATTTTCTCTTCTGCAATATCTTCTCCATTCAAAGACACAATCCACTTATCCTCCACATCGTCAAAACGATGCCATACTGCGACTACTTTGCCACGAAAACTCTTTAGCGGTTTATTTGTTCCAAATATATAAACATCTTGTTCTGCTCCATCACCGGCAAGTACATTATTTACATATCCATAATTGATTGGATAAATCATCTCCGAATGACGAGGATGAGCGGTGCCTAATGGTCTGTCAACAGTTCCGTCTACCATTTTCCCAATAATATGGCTGTAATCCGGTTCATCTGCTTCCATAACACAAAAAAAATAGTCCAATGTCTGCACAAGCTTCTTGTTTTCATATAACTTTCTAATCTCAGAAACTGTCATCCATTTACAGTCAGCAACTTCATCCGTTGTTGCATCTTCCAAATGCAGGTCTCCATCGTATTCAAAAAGCCATACATCCATAATATCATTAAATTCTTTGCATTCATATTTAACATCAGTGCCTCGGATTTTAGTAAAAAGGAGTTTTCCGGCTTCGGGTTGTAAATCCAGTCCCACTTCTTCCTTTACTTCTCTAAGTGCTCCGTCAATACTGCTTTCCCCCATCAAAACAGAACCTCCAACGCACTCCCACATAAGCGGAAATGTTGGTCTGCTAACTGAACGTTGGGAAATGAGATATTCCCCTTTGCAATTTCGTATCCATACATGCACTACCAAATGGTAGAAACCGTTTGGAATCTTTTCTCCTCGAATCTGCTCTTTTCCTGACTTTTCTCTATATTTTGTATACAAGTCCCATTTTTCCATATTTTTATATATTCCTCCAAAATCTATAAGCTATCTGCTACAAACCTATCATAACATATTTTTCAATATTCATCATTAAAAAACTGTTATGTAAGAGCAAGGATTGAAATATTATCTTGCACTTCGGTCCTTGCTCTTAACCGTCATTTGTTGCTGGCAATCTGTCGTTCTCTTTGGCGGATTTTTCAACCGCTCAAGCACACTTTGCCTATCCTGTTTTTGATTGTCCTTTCCGTAAATTTTTTCCCATTCAGCCTCTTGTTCCCTATAAGCAATATAAGCACTATGAGATTTATGGTAAATCCGATAAAAATTCTGCACATTCTGATAACCATATCTTCTAAAAATGCCGGACAAGCCGATTTTTAAGATGTCAATCTCCTCATTTTTACGGTGAATTTTGCTTTGCAGTTCACCTTTCTTGGTAAATTTCGCCCTTGATAGCAAAAAAGTAATATCTAAAATGTCAGTTAAATTTTTGCAGCAATCTTACATCACATTGAAAATGACGCCCGAAACATCTGTTGAATTTTTTAACTGAATATACCAAAACAAGTTGATTTTTTCAGTTGGCTGTTCCAAAATTAACTTATTTTTTCAACTCACTTTTTCCGCTTTCCCCAAATTTCCGCTTGTACCAAAAGGAAGCACATGATATAATTTATTTGCGTGTAGGTATATCATGGCTTCGGTCTGATACATACCATTGGGCGGTTTCCTTAGAAGCCGCCTTTTATACTGCTGATTTTCTTGTAACAGACTTTACATCATTCTTATCCCGCAGGTTCTTCCCCTCGTTCACTTCCATGAACTTCTCCAGTATATCAATTTTGATAAGTACCTTTCTCCCGACTTTGAGGACGGGTAGTTTTCCCCACTCTACAAGGTTTCGCAGGGTATTCCTCCCGATACCCGTATAATCGGCAGCTTCTTCAATGGATAGTGCAATTTTCGTTTTGGTCATTAACTCACCTCCCTTTTAATTGCATAATGCAATTTCGATAGTACGCTTACTATAACGCTTTTATAATCTCCTGTCAAGCATTATGGCAATTCAAAAATCATTTTTAAGTTGCATATTGCATTATTGCTTTTTCTATGCTATACTTTGTCCATATCGAAAAAGGAGGCGTATCAGTATGAAAGATAAAGAGTTACGCAAGCTGATCGGTAGCAGGGCAAAACAGCGGAGGGTTGAGTTGGGATTAAACCAGCCTTATGTTGCAGAGAAGATGGGGGTAGCCACTTCCACAATCGTGCGTTATGAGGCGGGAACAATCGACAACACAAAGAAGCTGGTCTTGGAAGGTCTTTCAGAAGCACTCCATGTGTCTGTGAAGTGGCTGAAAGGGGAAACGGAGGAATACCAAACGGACATTACGGATAATAGGGAATTATTTATTCGTGATGTGATGAATTCCATCGTAAACAAACTCCCCTATGATATGAAGCCTGATGAGGCGGATTTTTCCAAAGATTTACTGCTGCTGATGTTGAAGGAATATGAATTGTTCGTGGATTCTTTTCAGTTTGCCTGCAAGAATTTCAAGGACAATGCGGAAAATGCCGCACTCGCTCAGACAATGGGGTTTGAATCGAATAAGGAATATAACGAGATTATGTTTCTCAGGGAAATCACCCACACCGTAAATATGTTTAACGATATGGGCGATATTGTGAGGCTCTATTCCAAAAATCCCGAAACAGCCACCATAAGGCTTGCAAATCTTCTTTCTATGGTATCGGGGGAAGAATCCGAATCGGTATAGCTTGGCAGCCGGAGTTATGATATACTTACACGCAGAAAGCATTTCATCAGTTCCGATTGCCATACGCAATAAAGGTTGCGTTTATCGAAAGGAGAAACGATTATGGCAAAAGGATCAGTTCGGAAGAAAGGAAAAAAATGGTACTACCGCTTCTATGTGGAGGACGCAAGTGGAAATCTGGTACAGAAAGAATATGCAGGAACAGAAAGCAAAAGCGAAACGGAAAAGCTGTTAAGGCAGGCAATGGAAGATTACGAAAGCAAGAAATTCATTGCAAAGGCGGACAATATCATCCTTGGACAGTTGCTTGACACATGGGCAGAGGAAGAATTAAAGACAGGAACATTGAGCAATGGAACTGTCGGTACTTATCTTCAGGCGATCAACCGCATTAAACAGCACCCTGTAAGCAGACGAAAGCTAAAAACGGTTATTTCGGGGCATTTGCAGCAGTTCATGGATATCATGTCTTTTGGAGGCACGATTGAAGATTTTGTTTCCAAAGGATATTCCAAAGACTACGTAAAGTCATTTTCCGCAGTATTACAACAGTCATTCCGCTTTGCGGTGTTCCCGAAACAGTACATTACGTTCAATCCCATGCAGTATGTAGTCATGAGGCATAAAAAGGACGATATGGACTTGTTTGCGGAAGAAACGGACACCGACAATGGCAAAGGATGTGCCGGAGGATTATACAGAAATCTCCTTTGTATGTCTGAGGGAAGATGGCTGCCTTGAACTTCCAGCCACCGTAGAAACAGCCTGCCGGACAGCGGCAAGGAAAGTACCGGAGTTAGAGGGGTTCCACTTCCACACATTAAGGCACACCTACACAACAAACCTGTTATCAAACGGGGCGCAGCCAAAAGATGTGCAGGAACTTTTAGGACACTCGGACGTAAGCACTACCATAAATGTCTATGCACACGCTACAAGGGAGGCAAAGAGGGAATCTGCAAAACTCTTGGATAAGGTTGTGGGAATGAATTAAAACTGAATAAGAAAAACTTTCCCTTGTAACCTACCCATAAGGGCAAAAACAAGGGAAAAGGATACATATTTTGAGGTTGGCATAGCGCAAAGCCTTGAAAACTGGGGAAACTTATGGAAAAAGCTTACAAACTGGAATTTATCTCTTTCTTGCTAGTTGTAAATCAATCGTGTCATAAATTGTGATTGTGCCACCATATTTGTTAATTGCTTCTTCGATTTTTGAAAAGAATTTAATTCTGATTGTTTCTTCGATAGCA
>CATOOV010000117.1 GCA_951801955.1 uncultured Lachnospiraceae bacterium | reverse complement strand
GCGCTTAAACTGTATGACACCGATAGAATATAGAAACTATTTGAAGGAGGCTGCATAAAAACTCTGCCAGTCCTTTTTTGTGACTGGCAGGCTAAAATTTTTATTTTTTTAATTGTCTACTTGACAGAGAGCGGTTCAGCCAGGTCATGCCCCGTAGCTTGCTGCGGGGTATTTGACTGGGGAAAGATATTCCACAAAGATATCGAGGTTTGAAGCTGTGCCATGCCTGCAATTTAAGAACGACCAGATAGGAACAAAAATGTTTTTATCTGGTCGTTTTTTGAAAGGAATTGCTGCCTTTTTTCGTTATATCAGATGAGGGATGACGCCATAAGTAACAAATAACAAATTTATATTTGTGTAAGATTGTATGCTTATTTGGAAGGAAATAAGGCATAGGGAATAAAAATTCTACATAACTTTGTCTAAAGATTTAGCAAAAATTACAAAAAACTAAGAAGTTCTTATGTTTTTCGCAAAGAAGTTGAAAGAATGGATCATTATAATGTTTTTATCAAAGGGGTAACATAAAAAAGTACACAAAGAAGATAAGGAGGCTGGATGATGAGCGTGGAAATGATTGGCGAATATTTTGAAAATTATGGGGCGATTGCTATTTTTGTGATTGTGCTGCTGGAGTATTTGAACTTGCCAGGTTTTCCGGCAGGCGTTATTATGCCATTGGCTGGACTCTGGGCGGCAAACGGGAAATTAAGTTTCCTTTTGACAATGCTTGTATCTGTTTCGGCAGGCTTGGTGGGAAGTTGGATTTTATATTTTTTTGGAAGGTTTGGAGGAAAGGCTTTTTTAAAAGCTTATGTAAAAAAATTTCCAAAACAGCAGAAGGCAATTGACCGGAATTTTGAAATGATTCGGCAAAAAGGCTGTATGGGGATTTTTATCAGTAAATTAATTCCTATAGTAAGAACTTTGATTCCTATTCCAGCAGGCGTGCTGCAGATAGATTTTCTAAAATATACAATCAGTTCCACATTGGGGATCTTCGTATGGAATTTTTTCTTTGTGGGAGCTGGATATGTGTTGGGGGAGAAAGTGTTTGAGCTGTTCTAATGAGAATTGTAAAGATGATAAACCATCAGAAACTGGGTTCAGGCAGTGTGCCTATCGCCGTAACGTCTTAGCGGAAGCATTTGAAAACGCTTTTAGCGTTTTCAATCATGCGGTGAAAACCGAATCACTTGTTGCTGATAATCATTTTTTAGGGTGGAATCTCCTTTTGCCGTTAATGCCAGCCGATATAAGTCAGTGGCGCGCAGATCCAGTTCTAGAAGGTGTTGTGCCTGGACAGGCAATTGGTTGGAAGCATCTGCAAGGCGGGTGATTACGGGAAGGGTGCTATTTGATTTTAAAGCTGTAAGCAGAGGCTGCGCTGATTTGCGGAAACCTAAAATTCTCAAATAAGCAGGAGAAGGAAAAGATTCATATTCTTTTTGCCTAATATGAAGGAGTATATGCAAAAATAAACGGCTCAGTCTGCTATAGGTAATATTTTTTGTTTTCATGTGTCGGCAGAATTCTCTCCAATTGGTAAAATGGATTCGTTCCCTGACCAATCGGCGGGCGAGATCAGGGGAACTGTCTGCCCAGGCAGAGAGGGAGCCAATATCTTTGGTCAACAGCTCGTAATGGAGCAGTGGGGAAAAATCGTCTTCATACAGGAATGGGTGGGGGTAATCCTGCAGGATGTTATAAGATACAGCTGGCATTGTTGTTTCTGGCAGTAGAAAACGATTTGGTTTTACGGCGTTATCCGAGTTCCAGTTTGTGTGTTCCACAGAGTTAAAATCTTCACGTTTTTCTAGAAATGCCCGAATTGCATAGGCAGAACAAAAATCTGCTTCCATTTCTGCAGCGTGGTAACTTTTTCCAATACGCTGGATTGGAACAGGAATGATATGAGAATGTATAGCTTTCAGCGCCTTCAAATATTCCAGAGCAAGAATATTGTTTGGGCTTGCAAGTATTTCAGCTAATTCTTTTGCCGTACAAGCCAAATGTGGGACGTTCGTATTTTTTGTATTTTTTTCTGTATTGCTAAAGGAACCTGATTTTTCCAGTACAGAGGAAAAAACGCAGGATTCTAAGGCATTAGCGCGTGCTTTTGGAAAAGTTAATCCTTCCTTTAGTTTTTTGTGGAGGATGTTTTCGTAAGAAGAAGGCGGATTTGAAAGAATCGCTGAAAGCTCTGTCAGAAGATCTAAATCATCAGTTTCCGCTCCGAATCCTAAATGTGTGATGATGCCGGTGCTGTGTAACAGACATACGCCCCCTCTGGCAAAATATTCTGCACTTGATGTGGCAAATAGCGTGGGAAGCTCCAAAACAAGATCTGCTCCACAGCTTAAAGCCATTTTTGTACGGCTGTATTTTTCCATTAGGGCAGGCGCCCCACGCTGTACAAAATTTCCACTCATGGCGATTACGACATAATCACCATGGCAAGTTTCTTTTAATTTTTTTATTTGATAAGCATGTCCCTGATGAAAAGGATTATATTCTGCTATAATTCCGATGACTTTCATTGAAACCCCTTTCGTTTCTGATTGGCGAATACCTACATCCATTTAGTGATGGGGAGCTGATAAAATAGTAGGTATAATTTATTGTAAGGCTTTTGTCAAGGCAAAGAAGTGACATAGTTAATTAATGGCATAATATATGTCTTTGAGGAAATATCATAGGAGTGGGTGATGATGTTTACAAACTGTTTTTCATAATCAGTTTTATCTTTTTTCTTCTTCATCATGCTGCAGAACATTTTCATCATGATTTTATCCAAAAAAGGCATTTTCTCATAGCGGAGACCGCTTTGCATATAAAAATGGGGAAAATCTGTCAATTCTGCCGGGGCAAGGTTATTGCGCCACATTTCTTCTATGGTATCTTTTGCATTGTTGGGCGAAGCTCCTGTTGCAAAGATGATAAAATGTGACGCGTTGCTGTGCAAAAAAAGTTTTTTTGTTTGTTTTAGCCCATCAATCCTTCCAGCATGCATTCTGCCGCCAAAAATAATAATATCAAACTTTGACATGGTTTCTGAGGTAACGTTTTTACAATCCATGATAGTGCCATCCATTTCTTGTGTGATTAATTCTGCATACTCTTTTGTAAATCCAGTTACGCTTTTGTATATGACTAAAACGTTTTTCTTCATTTATCTTTTTCCTCCAATGCAGATTTTAAGAAGGCTTGATGGGCATATTCCTGACAAGAATATATTTCCTCCACGGGGATTCCAGGTGTTGTCACAGCAAAAATGGTGCCAATGCCAATGGTATAAATTAACATATTTAAATGCAGACACTTTGCCTTTTCAATGCTAATATTCAGTTTTGCCGCTATTTTTTCGGATATTTGCGGAGTTGTTTCGGATTGATATAATTTTTCGAGAGAAGAAATATTTTGTCTTTCCTGAAAAATAAATATTTTAAAAATATTCGGTTCTTCTTTTGCAATTTGGAGGTATGCTTGTCCGGTGCTTCGGAATAAATCATTTTTATCAATATGGGCAGAAATGTATTCTTTTATGAAAGTTCTTGCTTGTGCAGCTATATCATTTCGGAGCCCATCCATATTTTCACAATAACTGTAAATCGGCTGGACCGAACAGCCTAACTTTTCAGCGATTGTTTTTGCCATCACTTGTTCCATACCGCCTGTTCTTGCAATTTCAAAGGCTGTGTTTACGATCATTTCTTTTGTTATCTTCTGTTTTGGCATTTGTGTCCCCCTTTTATCAAACTTTGAGTATAAGGTTCGGGTGTCAAAAGGTGGATTCAAGAAGGTTTTATGGAACTACCTTTTGATACCAGAATCAGTATAAGCAATTGCGAAATCATTTACATTTAAAACATAATTCCTCCATTTCGTAAATTATATAGTATAATCGAGTTATATAATTAAATTATATAACTCGATTATACTACTTTAGATGTCTTGTTGTCAACAGAATCATAATTATGAAAAAACCCTCTTGTGCGTAAAAATAGATTGGTTTATAATGGAAGGAAAGATTGCAAAATCCTGTTAGGAACAGAGCGGGAAAGGAGAAAGAAAATGAATGTATTAGTAATCAACTGCGGAAGTTCATCCCTGAAATACCAGGTGATCAATTCTGATACGGAGGCAGTGTTGGCAAAAGGGTTATGTGAGAGAATCGGTCTGGATGGCAGGCTGGTATACCAAAAGGCGGGAGGAGAGAAAGAGATCACTAACGTGGACATGCCTACCCATAAGCAGGCAATCCAGATGGTATTGGACGCTTTAGTAAATCCCACCACAGGGGCATTGAAGAGCCTGAAAGAAATTGGGGCTGTAGGGCACAGGGTAGTCCACGGCGGAGAGAAATTTGCATCCTCCACAATTCTGAATGAGGAAGTATTAAAAGTAATTGAAGAATGTAATGAATTGGCGCCCTTGCATAATCCAGCTAACCTTATTGGGATCCGCGCATGCCAGGAATTGATGCCTCATGTGCCGATGGTAGGGGTATTTGATACTGCATTCCATCAGACAATGCCGGAGGAGGCATATCTTTATGGAATTGACTATGATTACTATGAAAAGTATAAAGTGAGAAGATATGGGTTCCATGGAACTTCCCACAGTTATGTTTCCAAGCGCGCCGCTGAGATTGTGGGCAAGCCCTATGAAGAATTAAAGACGATCGTCTGCCATCTTGGCAACGGGGCTTCCATCTGTGCAGTGAAAAATGGAAAATCCATTGATACATCCATGGGACTGACTCCCTTGGAGGGATTGATTATGGGAACCCGTTCCGGCGATATTGACCCTGGTGCTATGGAATATATTGCCAATAAAGAACATTTAGATCTGGAAGGCATTATGGAGATATTAAATAAAAAATCTGGCGTCCAGGGATTATCCCATATTTCCAGTGATTTTCGTGATTTGGAAGCGGCAGCAGAGAAAAATGACCATGCAGGAATCCGCGCATTGAATACTTATATGTATCGTGCGGCAAAATATGTAGGGGCTTACACGGCAGCTATGAATGGCGTGGATGTGATCTGTTTTACCGCAGGAGTGGGTGAGAATGGACCAGATACCAGAAAAGGCATTTGTGATTATTTAGGATATTTGGGCGTAGAATTGGATGACAAGGCAAATGAAGTGCATGGGGAAGAGACCATTATCTCCACCCCAAATTCTAAAGTGACTGTGATCTGCCTGCCTACCAATGAGGAACTTGCCATTGCCCGTGAGACGGTGGCATTGGTTTCATAACAAGCGTGTGTACCATAAATTTTTGTATTGACAAACCCAATGGTGGTATGTATAATATATCGAGTGTGGATAGGAGACTGTCATGAGAGTAGAATTAGCAGACATTATTTCCTGCGAGAACAAGGAAATGTCAAGGCAAGTTGAAATTGAATTGATGTCTTTTGAGTCGAAATTGGGACAATTTCCCATTGTAGATCGTGCACCCTTTGTACTGAAGTTTACCAACGAGAATCATAAGCGGCTGCTTATTCAAGGCGAGACGGAGGTTACAATTGCAATTCCATGTGACCGTTGTCTGGAGAATGTAGACAAGAAGTTTCCCATTGTGATTGATAAGGAATTTGACCTTACTGGGAGCAATGTGGAAAAGAGTATGGAAGAATCAAACTACATGATAGGAACAAATCTGGATGTAGACCAACTTATTTTTGGAGAAATTTTGGTGAGTTGGCCAATGAAGGTTTTGTGCAATGAGGACTGCAAAGGCATCTGTAAACGATGCGGTGCAAATCTCAATTTGACGGAATGCCAGTGCCAGAAAACAGAACCGGATCCAAGAATGGCAGCAATCCAGGATATTTTTAACAAATTTAAGGAGGTGTGACCATGTCTATATGTCCAAAAAATAAATCTTCCAAAGGCAGAAGAGATCAGAGAAGAGCAAACTGGAAAATGAGTGCTCCTACTTTGGTAAAATGCAGCAAGTGCGGTGAGTTAATGATGCCTCACAGAGTCTGCAAGAACTGCGGATGTTATAACAAAAAAGAGATTATCCCCCAGGATTAATCAAAAGGGGCTGTCGCACTAAATAATTAGTGCGCAGCTCCTTTTCTGTACAAAAAATTACAGCCGGACTTCGAAAAGTCCGGCTGTTGGTGTAAAATATAAGTATGCGAAAACCTATATATTTACATCA
>CATOOV010000116.1 GCA_951801955.1 uncultured Lachnospiraceae bacterium | reverse complement strand
AAATAGCATAGGATAATAAAATACAAATAGGGATGGTGCAGCCCGAATTAACGCCTGTGGAGATAGTAGGTTGCGAGGTCATAGAAGCAGGAAGCCCATTGGCTTTAGACAATGGGTAGTTCACAATGCGTGATCCGAAATCTTCCTTACCTGAATTGGAAGATATGTCTTTTTTGAGGGATTTGGGATTGATAAAAGAAGATGAAGGTGTTGACAAGCTTACGGTTGCGGGATTGCTTTTTGTGGGTAAAGAGACGGCGATTAATCGATTGCTGCCGCAGGCAGAAGTGATATATCTTCATTATTCAGCGGACAATATGGAAGAGTATGATTCTCGATTGGACTTAAAACAGCCGATAATATCTGTGATTGATCGTTTAACGGAGAAGATACAAAATACGAATAAAATCGTAAATGTACAGGTAGGGCTGTTTCGATTAGAAGTTGAGGACTTTTCAGAAAAGGTATTTCAAGAGGCACTCTTGAATGCGTTATCACATAGAGATTATCTGAATATGGGAGCAGTATATGTAAAGCATTATCCGGATAGAATTGTGATTGAAAATCCGGGCGCGTTTCCGGAGGGAGTGAATGAGAAAAATATAATTACGCATCCGTCCACGCCGAGAAATAAATTGATTGCGGAGACATTACAAAGGCTGAAATATGTGCAAAGAACGGGACAAGGCGTTGATATTATCTTTCGTGAGATGATTTCTTCAGGGAAACCATATCCGCAGTATCATGCATACAATGAAGCAGTGACGCTGACTATATTTAGTGCGATTGATGATGTGAATTTTGTTAAGTTTATAGCCAGTGAGCAGGACAAGTTGCAAAAGATTCTACCATTGTCGGAACTAATGATATTGCGGTATTTGGCAGATAATAAAAGAATCATATTGTCTGAGGCACAGGAATTGACACAGTTGCCTTTGAAGGAGACGCGAAAAAGCTGTAATAATCTTGTGCGGGATGGTTTGATTGGATTATCTGGTAAAGAGTATATGTTGACAGCTAAAGTTTATGACGCAATTAAATCTGATGTAGAATACACTCAAGATACAGTGATTCGTTATGTAAAAGCCAAAAGTTTGATAGAGGAATATTTGCAGTCTGCTGATTTTATTACGAATGAAAAAATTCGAGAACTGTGCGGATTTACGAGGCAGCAGGCGAGAATTACTTTGGATAAAATGCGGTCTGAAGGAATATTGCGATTGGAAGGGCAGGGACGTGTAGCTAGGTATTATAGAAATTAATGTGTTTCAATGCGTTTTTAATGCGTTCTAAATGCGTTTTTTTGAGTGGGAGACGCATTTGAAAACGCATTGAAAGCGAAACAGACGCAATTTGTTCCATGATAACACCATGATAAAAAAAATTCCCAAAACGTCAGATACAAGGTGCATATCAAAGAAAAAACCACCGAAAAAGCCCTGAAAATCACACAAAATTACCCCGATTTCCACCACAGAAAACCGTGAGGGTGGACGTACAGTAGGTTCTGGTCGTGTGGCTTCTATCATCGAGTAATTAAGAAATGCAGTAAAATAGGGCGTTCCCGTTATGGGTTCGCCCTTATATTATGCCTTGCGGTACTAATTTGGTACTATTATCTGATTTAGCTTTTCAGCGACTTCGTTATGCTTGCTGGGGTAAAGATGCCCGTAAGTGCTGTTTACCATTTGCACAGTATCGCCAATGCGTTCCGCTATCAGATGAGGGGAGAATCCCATATTGATTAACAGCGATACATGTGAATGTCTTTCTAAAAGATATTTATAGGACAAAATGACAAAATATTAGAAATCGGTACATCTATGGAATACACAAAAAGAACGATTCTGGCACATACATTCCAGAATCGTTCTTTTTGGATTTTTACATTCTACTTTTTGATTTTCTGTTTTTTGTCATTAAGTACTTTTTATGAAACAACTTTTTTTAAGACCTTAAACACTATGGTGGCACCTTAACCGTAGCTTGGGAATCAGTCTTTGCAAATGTCTCACTTCTTACGTTTTTTCTAACCAATTTCTTGGTATTAATTTTTACTGTTCTTGGTTTCTTACATCTACAAAATGCCTGTTTCCCAATCTCCTTTACTCCTAATTCTGTATTTACAAATTTCTTTTGAAACTTTTACCACTTCACCAACTTACTCATTTTTTCCCTGTTTTTTTCATTATTTTGATACCAATCACTCTCCCTGATTTTAATTTTCTTTTTACCAACAGCTCTTTTTAAATTACTATAGAATTTAGACTTCGTCACAATTTTTCCCTTCCACCAATATGTATCTTCATATTCATCAAGTAATGTATCCCAACTCCTTGCAATCATAGAATATTTCCCATTCTTCGATATTTTATAGTAGGATATAATTTCTGTAATCGGAGCATTCTGTACACTACAAATAGATACTATCCCAGATATAGGATAATAAGTAATATCAGAATGTCCTCCACCTATTTCTGTTATTTTTTCTCCATAATAACAATACATTTTTTGCCAATCAGTTTGCTGACCACCCGAACTGCCCACGTCAATAAATAGTTCTGGTACACCATCTACATTTACATCTGCCAATACAAATTTTACATCTTGGGAATTAACAAATCCAGTATCCGTTTTAATTCTTTTATTACCCAAATATTTTTTATATTCTTTTACTGCATTCTTTGCTTTCTCACTCAACGTTACCCTAACCTTGCAGCTCGCCTTTTTCCCTCCCGCTTTCGCTGTAATCGTCGCCGTTCCTACAGAAACACCTGTCACTTTCCCATTCTTTACAGTTGCCACTTTTTTATTGCTGCTTGTCCATGTTACTTTTCTTTTTTTTGCTTTGGTTGGCGAAATGGACACTGCCAGCTTTTTGCTGCTGCCTACATTTATGGTAAGATTCTTTTTGCTAAGTTTTATTTTTGTAACTTTAGCCGCTGCTTCTGCACTAATGCTGTTATTTACAGAAACACTTGAAAAAATCAGTACACAGGCAAGCATCATTATAATCATCCTTTTTACACTATTCTTCATATTCATTTTCTTCCTTTCTAAACTATTCTTGTCAGAATCTTTTCCCTTGCTTTACAACTTTTACAACAATTTCTTGATTTTCATAAACATCCTCCTCCAAAATTCATAATATTTATCAAAAAGTGTACTTTTTGATAAATGCCCTTTCCACATTATTGAAACATTCTTTCATTCAGTTTAAAGATAAAACACAGAAAAACCAAAAGATTTGCTACCAAAACATCCAAAAAACAAGAAATTGATTGCCTTGCCACTTGATTTATAGTAAAATATTCCATAAGAAAAGGACTATCAAAAAGTACACCTTTTGATAGTCCTTTTCACGTTTTAACGTCTATGCGGTATTCCCTCAAACGCCTGTAAAACGTGGTCTGGCTCATATTGCATTCCTGTATTGCTTCGCCAAACTTTATCTGTCCATTTTCCCACTTTTTGACAATTTCGCCAAAATTATTTGGTACAAGAGTCTCTGGTCTGCCAAAACGGACGCCGCGTTTCTTGGCGGCGGCAATCCCCTGTTCCTGACGTTTCCTGATATTCTCCCTTTCATTCTCTGCCACAAAGGACAGTATCTGCAATACCAAATCCGCAATAAACGTCCCCATAAGGTCTTTCCCATTCCTCGTATCCAAAAGCGGCATGTCAAGCACGCAGATGTCTATGCCGATTTCCTTCGTGAGCATACGCCACTGGTTCTGTATTTCTGCATAGTTGCGCCCCAGACGGTCAATGCTCATGATATAGATCAGGTCGCCCTTTTGCAACTTTGAGACCATCCTCTCATAATCTGATCTGCGGAAGTCCTTACCAGACTGTTTATCCATAAATATATTACCGGCAGCCACTCCTGCCTTTTCCATTGCAAACAACTGCCGGTCTTCATTCTGCTCCATGCTTGACACGCGCACATATCCATATATTTTACCCATCTTTATCCTCCATCAATAATTTAAAAAAAAAGAATGATTTTAAAAAGCCCTGCTGTATTTCTACAACAGGACTTCCTTAAAATCAAAAATAACTATGCTCATCATATCGAAAATACAAATATTCCATTATCCCAGTAATCACCATCCACCAACTCACCACATTCAGCCTGATAGGGATAAAAGGCAATTTCATTACAGCCAATGCGATGGAAAATCCCATAAAGTCAATGCCTACCATTACTGTTTTCTTGAACTGCCCCATATTCCTGCAATCATAATACTCCCAACGCTTTTTCCATTTTCGCAGTAGGCAGCATATTCCCATACGGATGACAACAAATAAAATGGCTGCCATGACAGCAGACGCAAAAACCAGTATGCCGACCGCCAGAGGTGATGGCATTACAGTTATCATTGTCTGATAGAGACTTACATAAAGGATTCCTAAATTCTGCAACAGCCACATGACATTCCCACACCTGTCTGAAAACCATAACGGAATGGTGGCAGTGATGTCCTTCTCGGCAATAAGGACTGACGCCATCTGTGCCAGATATGCGGCAATCAAAACCAATACTGCGCCAGACATCTTTACGGACTCCCTGCGGAGAACCCTCTTACAATCCTCCTGCAATTTTTTCTGCAATACCCTTCTCGCTTTCTCCACTTCCCTTGCCAGTGTTTCCTCATATTCTGCCATCAGTCGGTTTGCCATTGCAAGTTTCCGCTCAGCAGTTTCCTCCTTCCTACCTGCCTGGGCAAGAACGGCTGCGGCTCTTTCTTCTATTTCCTTCCCGCGTTTCTCTGCTTTTTCCATCTCTGCTTTCAGCCTCCCGTTCTCCTGGAAGATGATGTCGCTGCCGCTGTACCTCTCTAGCTGCTCTGTCTGATGCCGCAGCGTCTCCCCTTGCTCGGAGAGAACGGATTTCATGGATTGTATCTGTGATTTCAGTTTCTGACTGCCAGAAGAAAGATTCCGTATCTGCCCGTCTTTCTCCTGCACCTGAATCCACAGGTCTTTCAGTTCCTCGTTTTTGTCTGTCAGTTCCTGTTCCATTTCCTCCAGCTGATTCAGCAGACTGTCTATCTGCTCTCCGCTGCTGTAATCTCCGAATCCGTTCATTCTTTTCCCTCACTTTCCCTAAAACTTGCTCTTTAAGTCCTTCAATTCTGCTGTCTGTCTTAGCAATGTCTGATTCTGTCTGGAGAGCATGGCATTCTCGTTGTTCAATCTCTCCACTAATCCTGTTAATTCCCGATTCTGCCAGCGTAGTATGGGGAGTTCCCTGTTCTCCGCTTGCAGCCGTTCGATTTCCGTCTGCTGGTTTTCCGCCAGTTCCAGAATCTCGCCCTGCTTTTCCAGAATAGCCAGTGCCTCTTGCAGCTCTGCCATATATTCGTCCAATCATATCCCTCACCTTCTGCATAATCATTTGGTGCAACGCTTTCATGGTGCGATACCATTCCTTTGTTACATGGTTTAGTTGTTTTACTATTCGGTTATACTCGCATCGGTCAGACACCTCCCCGCGCTGTTCCATCTGCCTTGCCCGGTATCCCTCGTGGATGGTCGGCTCAAGGGCAAGCCCCTGTCTTTTGTAGCTGCGGTGGTCAATCGGCTGTTCCATTGACAGATAGCGGTTGCAGATATCCGCCCATGACTTTCTCCATTTCTCCACGTTCCCTTGGTCGTTCCAGTCGTTTGCCTGCACGGTTATCCGCTTCCAGAGTTTCTCGTTCCGTTTCCCCAACTTCTGCATCCCGGTCTTTTTATCAATAAGCGGGATGCGTTCCCCGTTTTCATCCCTTGCATAATCCTTTTTCTCCTTTGCGCCCCATGAGCCGTCTGCCTTAATGGGTCTGGTGGCAAGGAGGATATGGGCGTGCGGGTTGCCATTCCCCTTATCGTGGATGGCAATATCCGCGCACATGCCCTCCGACACAAAATTGCCCTGTGCATATTCCCTGATAACTGCAAGCTGTAATTCTTCGGAAAACTCTGTCGGCAATGCAACCTCCACTTCCCGTGCGAGCTGCGCATTGGATTTTTTCTCTGCTCTTGTGACTGATTCCCAAAGCGTCTGCCTGTCCGCATATTCTTTTGGCGCATGTCCCGGCAACAAGATTTCCCGGTGCATGACGCCGCCTTTCCGTGTGAGATGGTCAAGCTTTTTTGTAACACTTACAAGGAAAAGTTTTGACAAGATCATGCCTGCATTCTCTTTTCAAATGGTGTCATATATCCATTGGATGAATGCGGGCGGATATGATTATAGTAGAC
>CATOOV010000115.1 GCA_951801955.1 uncultured Lachnospiraceae bacterium | reverse complement strand
ATTAAAGTACGCCCTTTTTTAATTTAAGCAAACATTTCCGACAGAACAGATCAAATATGACCATAAAAAAGGCAAAAAGAAAGCTGCCGCTTCACGATTATTCAATCGTTAAAGCGACAGCCCCTTTCTATGGTTGATTTCAGAAAACCATCTTTTGATACCTGCACATCCCAAAACATTTATGTTCTTTTGGGTTTCAATTCCAGCATTGCCGCATAATGTCTGATCAAAAATTCCTCTGGCACCTGTCCATCCTGGATTGTATTTTAATATCAATGTTTCTACTTGTACCTGCAATTGGATCTTCCAAGGGAAGCCAAGCCATATATGATAACAAAAATCTTCCATTTTCTTTTAATACTTTAAAAAGCTTAGGCACAACTTTTTCTGACTTAAAATACAAAAAACACTGAAATCCAAAACTTTTTGACCAGCCACGCAGAGATTGCGTTGTGTAATTTTTTGATAAAACAAAGCGGGATAAATATCACGGTATTTTGGATAATCACCAGAAACCCTTCCCCAATCAAAGGATTTGCCTTTATCAATGGTTTTATTTGTAATTTCCATTCTGGTATCTTCCTCCTAACTCTCAGTTTGTGTCCTATGAAACACTGCTTCATTCTACCGCTTGTTTTGCTCTTTGCTCCTGTTCAAGAACGCAATCGGCGTTCTTGAACAGGGGTGCAGGTCAGCTCTACTGACAAAAAGGCAGGCTTTTGCACATCAACGTTCAATTTCCTGATGTACGAAAAATGCCTGCCATCTTAATTTAAAACTTGCTCCGCCCCAAAATGTACAAGGCTTCGATCCGTATTCCCTGACATGTGCCCTCGAAAAACCTATATCTCCTGCCAGAGTTCAGATAAATCTTTACGGATTTGCCATCCTGCAAAGCTCTTCCAACATTTTCGGCAATTCTGTCTCCATGGACTCATCCGAAAACTGGCAGGTGCCAACTTTCTTATGTCCGCCGCCATGGTATTTTAACATTAGGCTTCCCACATTCACTTCACAGGTCCTGTTTAAAATACTGTAACCCACTGCCGCAGAACAACCCTGTCCGCCGCGGCCACTGACAATCCACGCAGAAATATTCTGTTCTGGATACATACTGTAAATCATAAAACGGTTGCCTGTATAAATAGGATCCACACCTCTTAAATCAGAGATAATGACATTTCCCTCCACACGAGTATACTTTTCCACCATCTCTTTAAATTTCTCTGACTGCTCCCAGTATACCTCAATCCGTTCCTTCACATCTGGAAGTTCCAGGATTTCTGTTGTGGACATGGTACGGCATGACTGCATTAGATTTTCCATCAGCTGGTAATTGGGAATGGAAAATTGGCGCCATCTGCCAAGACCAGTCCTAGGATCCATCAAAAAACCAATTAAAATCCATCCTGAAGGATTCATCACTTCATCGCTTGTTAAATTCCCGGAATCTACTTTGTCTACCGCCTCCATAATCTCACCAAACTGTGGAAAACGTTCTTTACCTCCATAATATTCGTAGATGATCCTTGCGCAAGAAGGTGTAATCCGGCTCTCCCCTTGATACTTCCCTTCCAGTTCCAGCCTCTCATGCTCACTTGAATGATGGTCGAACCATAGTCCGCACCCTTCCACAAAAGGCACATTTGCCAGGCAGTCATTCTCATCTACTGCTATCAAGCCATCCTGCAAATCTTTTGGATGTGCAAACTTCCAATGGTCAATAATGCCTGCTTCCAAAAGCAATGCACCGCAAACCAGTCCATCAAAATCAGAACGGGTAACTAATCTCACTGTAATATCCTCCTCACTATCATTTTTCGAAGTACTGAATTATATCAATTATACCATACTCCATGTGAGAACTGCAATGAATTTTTAGTAAAATTAGACAAAGATATCTCCAAAGCCAGTTGAATGTTATCCTTCTCATCGATTCAACTTTTATATTAATTCACAAATAATGGCTTCATATGGACGTAAATTAATTTTATCCAGTTGGAGTACAGGCTCCTGACAATAATTTGACAAAATTACCCTGCCCTTCGCAGGGTATGAAAAGGCAACTGGGTTTTTATAAAAATTACATACAATCAACCATTTTTGATCCTTCCACTCTCTTGTATATGCAAAAATAGTTTCATCCTTTGGGCAAAGCAGCTCAAAAATCCCCTCAACCAATACTGGCTCTTCTTTCCGAAGACGAATCAATTTTTTATAATAATAGAAAACAGAATTTTTATCTGCCAATGCACTTTCAACGTTGATTTTTTTATAGTTGGGATTTACCCTGTACCAAGGGGAGCCTTTTGTAAATCCTGCTTCGCGGCTGTCATCCCACTGCATGGGAGTCCTTGCGTTATCCCTTGCTTTTGCACAAAGGGATTTCATAATATCATCCTCCTTGTACCCCATTTTTTTGCGTTCATGGTACATATTGATAGATTCTACATCAGCAAAATCTTCAATTCCTGAAAATGGATAATTCGTCATCCCTATTTCTTCCCCTTGGTAAATATATGGGGTTCCTTTCATTCCATGCAACACCGTCGCAAGCATTTTTGCAGATTCGACACGGTATTCCTTGTCATCTCCCCATCTGGAAACAATTCTCGGAAGATCGTGATTGTTCCAAAAAAGGCTGTTCCATCCTTTCCCTTCCAATGCCACCTGCCATTTTGCAAATGATTGTTTTAACTGCAGAAATTCAAGGGATTTCAAATCCCATTTCTGTTTTCCTGGGATTTCATCCGCCTTCATGTGTTCAAACTGAAAAATCATGTCCAGTTCTTTTTGCCTTGGATCAGAATATAATATTCCATTCTCTGTGTCTGCCCCCCAGCACTCCCCTACTGTCAACAGGTTTTTATCACCAAATGTCTCCCTGTTCATCTCCTGGAGATATTCATGGAGTTTTGGTCCATTTTCTTTTATCTTCTGATCCGGGACTTTCCCAATCATGTCAATCACATCCATTCGAAACCCACCGATTCCCAGATCAATCCAGTCATTCATCATATTCCAGATTTCTTTACGCACAGCCTGGTTTTCCCAATTCAAGTCTGGCTGCTTTTTATGAAAGAAATGCAGGTAATGTTCCCCTGTTTCCTCTGAATATTCCCATGCACTGCCGCCAAAACAGGAACCCAGTCCGTTAGGCGGATTGCCAGCTTCCCCTTTTCTCCAAATATAATAATCCCTGTATGGGTTATCCTTAGATCTTTTTGCTTCTAAAAACCATGGATGTTCGTCAGAAGTATGGTTTACCACAAGGTCCATCATAATTTTAATACCACAATTTTCACATTCAAAAATCAATGCTTTCAAGTCATCCATCGTACCATATTCTGGTGATATTCCATAATAATCTGATATGTCATAACCATTATCTGCATTAGGAGAAGAATAAACCGGACTTAACCAGATTACATCAACGCCAAGTTCCTTTAAATACCACAACTTTGAACGAATACCGTTAATATCGCCAATCCCGTCACCATTGCTGTCACTGAAACTTCGAGGATAGATCTGGTATACCACGCTGTGTTTCCACCATTTTTGCCTTTCCATTTTTTCTTTTACCTCGCTTCTTGTTTTTCTTTGATGATTTCAGTATACTGTAAAAGGGATGGTATTTCTTGCATAATTTTATCATATAATAACACAATTTTACGATTTAGGAGTTGATCAAAATGTCATATACATTCCACGAAAATAAAACTCATGGTACTTCCATATTTCCTTTGCAAGTATATTCCCATCATGACAAAGATGGATTCTTTTTTGTATCACAACATTGGCATGAAGAACTGGAATGGATATATGCAGAATATGGGATTCTCAATGTAACCATACACGGCGAATCCTTTGTTTTAAACCCTGGGGAATTCTGTTTTATTAATTCTGGCGAACTGCATGAAATAAAATCAACCGGGGAATCCTTGCACCATGCAGTCGTGTTTAATCCAAGCTTTTTAGACTTTGCCTTATACGACACATGCCAGCACAATTTTATCCGTCCAATCACAAATGGAACGTTAAAATTTCCCAACTTCTGCTCTGGATTTTCTCCAAAAGACCAAAAACGGTTTTTATTCCATATGCAGGAAATTATAAAACTTTACCATACTCTCCCTGTCTGTGCCCTATTAAGCATTAAAATCCATATATTCCATATTTTAGAATTATTTTTTCAGGCAGATTGCCTTATCCAAAATACATTATCGCCCAGGGGAAAAGACTCTTTAGATAAATTAAAACAAGTAATTGGATATATCCACCAAAACTATACTGAGGTAATCTCTCTACAGACTTTGTCTAAGATATGTTACATGAGCCCTAATTATTTTTGCCATTATTTTAAACAAGAAATCGGAAAAACACCAATCAGTTTTATAAATGAATACCGGATTGAAAAAGCCTGTGAAATGTTATCTGAAACCGCCCTTCCTGTTTCTGAAATTTCCTTTTCTGTCGGATTTGAAAATTTTAGCTATTTTATACGAAAATTTCGGGAATATAAAGGTGTGACTCCAAAAAAGTATCGCTTGCTCTGCCTAAAATAGAAAATCCAGGCGCGTCGAAAGCAAAGCGTTCTTATTTGTTCTCTTACCTTGCTATCAGGCTGTTTATAAATACGATGCAACAAGCAAAATCACCCGTTCTTTTTCTAAAATTTTTATCATCTTCCTCACTGCCAAGGATTTCCTATAATGGATTATCAACACTAGACCGCCGAAACAATAAATTGAACTTTCTCCGACAAAATAATTTATTGCCTGTGGATATTTTCAGAACTGCCCTCCACGGCGTAAACCGTGCCATTCTCACATTTCTCTATGATTCTCATAATATTAGGCAGCAAATAAAAAACAGAAATCCTCAAAAGCCTGTCAAGGTTAGAAAGTTTACCTTGGTTTACTATCGAGGATTTAATTATAACGCTAAACTTCTTAAATTTAGCTCTTGCTCTACTGATGCTCATTATTTAACATAAACAAAACCTTTTCCATGCCATTTTCTTTAGAACCAGTCGTTTTGTAGGTATCTTCCCATACCTGCACCAGTCGTTTTATTTTTTGCTTGATTGTTTCTTCCTTATCTGCTGCCTGTGGCTTTTTATTGGTATCCGTAAAAACTGTTTGCTTGTTTCCTGCCTTAGAGGACAGCCTTTGGAACCCACTTGTAATCATTTCCTTAACATCTGCTCTGTCTGCTTCCCTTTAGAACGCCTTATCCAGTCCTTTTAATTCTTCTTCCATAGTCGTTTTTCGATAACCTTTTTCAGAAGTTTCATCTTCCACATAACGCTCCCTTGTGCCATTTTTGTAACCCTGCACAATTTCATCGTAAAGATTTCCATAAGCCCTTACATAATCCTCTGCCTCGTCTGAAAAACTGTATGTATCGCCGCTTTTCCCCTGCCCTTTCAGCGTTTCAGTTCCTTTAGCTAATTCATTGCCGTAATTATCTATTTCCCGCAATATTATTTATTGACATAACAATTCCTCTTAAATATCCAAAAATTTGTAAACCAAACTACTGCAACAATTTTATGCCTTGAAACCTATCCCGCCAAGTGTTCCGTCAAGCTGCTCTAAAATACTTGTATCAAAAGCATCCCCTGGCTTCCAGTTTGGATTGTTTTTCTTTACCAATGCTTCTAATCTACTGCCATAGTCCCCTGCCAATCTATCCAATGTCCATGAAGCAGAACTCCGCTGTTTGGAAGGAAGAGTGCTTAAATATCTGTTGATAACATCAATTTTGTATCCATATAACCGTGGCTATAATACACAACATGGCGACAATCCATGTACCAACTGCCGTGGTCTGCTTATATGTCCTATACAAGACAATCCTTGTCACTCTTTGACGTATATTCTGATATTCCTTTTCACCCGCAAAGGTAACGAACATATTAAAATTTTCATTTTCTGCCTGCAATACCCTCATGCTTTTTAACAGGAGCCGACCATATGCATATACTTTTCCCCTACTTCTTTGAATTGTTACCTAATCGCAAACTTCCTCCATATCCTCACGGAAAAACTTTGTGCCTATGGCAAGCAGTGGATTAAGCCATAATAACGCCCGCAATATATCCCACAAAAAATAGAACAGTAAATGCCCCAACTGGATATGTGTCTTTTCGTGGAGCAGGATTGTCTGCAATTCTTTTCGGTCGTATTCTTTCAGCATGGTCTCTGGCATTACAATTTTGGGTCTGAATAATCCTATGGTTGATGGTGTGACAGGCATTTTTGTAACATAGATAGAAGTATCTTCCAGTATTCTTCGTTCCATACCCGCAACCAGTTTTTTCAGCTTTCTTTTTTTACACCACTTTACAACTTTTCCATAAAAAAAATGTCATACAGGACTTTCTGATGTATAATAAGTTTGCAAACAAAAAAATACGAAAGAAAGTGATCCTGTACGACAGACTTATTATACAACGAAAA
>CATOOV010000114.1 GCA_951801955.1 uncultured Lachnospiraceae bacterium | reverse complement strand
CGTTTTTCATCAGATGAAGAACTAAATAATGCAACCAGGGATTATGTATATGTCTACTATAATCATATCCGCCCGCATTCATCCAATGGATATATGACACCATTTGAAAAGAGAATGCAGGCATGATTATGTCAAAACTTTTCCTTGTAAGTGTTACAAAAAAACTTGACCATCTCACCATGAGGGATATTGACCGGGCAATGGAACGGGAGATTGCAAAGGGGAGCTGCCCATTGAGGTTTGTAAAAATAGAGTTTGGCGATTCACCTTATCAGGAGATTGCGTCAAAAGAAAAGCTGTTAGAGGTATTGTCCTATCTGTTGCGGACTGGCGATTATGGCAGGTTTGCCGGGAAGGGGACAGGGAATAATGTTTACATGGACATTAAGGGCAGGAAGCCAGCTTTTCAGCGTACCCGTTCTTTTCTTGACCGGAACAGCATATTTTCCGTAATTCGCAGGTATGGGAAGAAAATAAAGCCGGATTTTGACGGACATACTTATCTGGAAACGGTGCAGTGCTTCTTTGGACTGCCGGAAGGGGAACTGGAAAAATACAGGGTGACCTATGACGGGCAGGAAACCTTCGCTTTCCCTATGTCGGATAAATATATCCTCGGACTTTACATGCACTGCATCTTAGCAAGGCGGGCGGCATCGGCGGATGTGGATATTCCCGGCACAGGCTTTTCAGAAACAGAACAGGGGATTGCAAGCCTTGAGGGTGTGCGTGACGTGCTGTTCCAGTGCCTTTTGTTTGACACGATAAAATGCGGGGAAGGCGTGTTGTACGCTGACCTCTGCACAATCTACTGTTTGAAAGAGGATAGGTAGCTTTTGGACTTTTTGTCCGGAAGTGAGTTAGGAGGTGCGCTATGGCAGAAAAATTTATTACGGAAGAACAGCGGGCAAAATGCCAGAAGGTGGCGGATGCGTTTGCGGAGCTGTATGAGCTGGCAGATGTAATGGTGGCGGATGCCGGGAGATTTGGCTTTGTCCGTCTGCAATGGTTCAGTGAGGGCGAGGGGTTTGATTCGGCAATGGCATTTTCGGATTGTCTGGAGCTGTTTGAGGAACTCTGGCGGATATGGTATGAACATGAGGTTTTAACGCCTGTTTTGGGTACGCCGCTTGCGGAGCTTGACTATGATGAGATATTCCAGACGCTTTCCAAAGACAGGCAGGAGGAAATATTAAATAAAAAGGATTATTTCCTTGCATTGTGTGATATTTAGGAGTGGAAAACAGATACTTTTTATGATTTTAGAGAGAAATTTCTTTCTTCACGAATTATTCTTATCTGACAGGTCTTATGAAAGTATATTCCATTTGTCGAGTTGATACTGTATAATAAAGCTAGTGTATATAGTTGAAGTTAATTTAGAGGACTTTACAGTTATTATATGTAGGACAAATGGGAAATGAATAGATTATTGTCAGGAGGAACTTATGAAGTGGATGATTAACATGAAAGCGAAGGATTATGTTCGTAATTGGAGCGATCAAGAAATACAAACAGAATACAAAGGAATTAGTGCAAATATAAAAATAAAAGATACTGATTGTGTATTATTTCTTGAAGGCGATGAGAATGTCAAAGATGTATTTCGACTTATTTGAGAATTACTATTTCTTTACGATGGATATTTTTATGAGCCAGTATTATACGAAATTGATGGACAGAAAAAAGATCGTCACCCCGGCAGAAGTGGAGGAACAACGCCGCCAGCGTGAGGAACAGGCGGCAAAGGAAGCCCGGTCAAAGGAGCTTGCAAAAGCGCGGTATGAGAAGCGCAAGGCAGAGAAACGGGAATTTACCGCAAGGAAAAAGGTGGGGCTTCTCACCCCGGAGGAACTGGAAGCGGAGGAACAGCGGCTTGCACACAACCGGAAGTGGCAAAAGGAATGGCGGGAGAAACGCAAAGCCAGCGAGCTGGAGAAGCCGCCCAAGCAGAAATCCATAAAGGAGCTTATGGCGATTGAAAAGACTGGGGCAGATCTCACGCCGGAGGAAACGGAACGGCTTGCGGCATACCGCCGGAAGAAAGCTGACCAGCAGAGGGCAAGGCAGGAGGGAAAGAAAAGCGACCAGCCGAAAAAGAAAGTCAGTTAGCGGGAGAAGCCCCGCGCCGGGAGGAACAAGAGAAGCATTGTGGAAATGTGCATAACAGGCTATGGAATCATGGATAACCCTGTTCACAGCACATGGAAAAGCTAAAGAGCAGCTTTCCCACGTCCTGCAAACAGAGTTACCCACAATTCCATAAGACAGCCAGTTATACACATTACCACGAATGCCGACTATTACGGAATCCCATCCATTCATGATAATATCTTTTTAAGACGCTGTAACCCTTCTGTTAAGTCGTTGATTGTTGGGGGAGTTATGACTGAAATTCTTGCGGTTTTATCAGCAGGTTTATTTCCAACCGTAAATCTTTCAGCACCAAATACTTGTACGCCTGCTTGTAAAGCGCAAATTTCAAAACTCTTTCCAGTAAAGTAATCGGGTAATAATAAATATCGGATTGGACAAGTAAGTTTACTTTCAACTAAGTAACCGTTTAAAATTTCATTTACAATTAGATTGCGGTTTGATATTTCCTTTTTGCGTTCCATAATAACCTCATCAGCAATGCCATTTATTATTAAATCCGCAGATATTGTAGAAAGTAACGCTGGATTTGATATATTCATGCTATACAATGTAGTTGCTAAATCACAGTGGTATCTTTCCGGAACATAAATAAAGGCAGTCCTTAGTCCCGGTGCAATCGTTTTAGACAAACTTGCTAAACATATAGCTTGTTCAGGAGCAAAGGCAGCAATCGGCGGTAATGGGTTATCTTCCAGTAAGTTATTGATTGCATCTTCAATTATGAGTATATTTTCTTCTTGAGCTATTTGTGCAATCATTTTTCTTGTTTCTAAAGACATGATATGGCTTGTGGGATTATGAAAATCGGGTATCACATAAATGCCCTTTATGTTTTCGTTTTGGATTCCATAATATATTCCTGCTTCTGTCATTTCAAAATCTTTATGTTGTATTGCAACAAGTTGTACCCCTCTCATTTGTGCAATCGTTTTTATGCCGGGATACGTTACATAATCCGTTCCGATTCTATCCCCTTGTTTTAGTAGTCCACATATGGTAGCTGTCAAAGCATTTTGTCCGCCTGCTGCTAAAATAATATGCTGGCTATCCGTATGAAGCCCCATTTTGCGAAACCATGCTGCTCCTGCGGTTCGCTGCATTTCAGTACCCTCTGATTCTGCATACGAAAAGAGTTTTAATGCGTCTGGTTTTTTTAATAGGCGTTCTGCATACTGTTTTACCTTGCGATTTGCTTCTACATGGGGGTATAGCCCGCCCATTTCAATAAATGGCGGGTTTTCTTGTCCGCAAATAAAAATTTTGTCAGATGTAACGTCCGATGAAATATAAGTGCCATTTCCGACAGAAGCAGATAACAGCCCTTTTTGTTCACATATTTTGAATGCTCTGGAAACGGTACTTAAATTTATATCCAAATAATCTGCCAATTCCCTTTGTGGTGGTAATTTTGTTCCCGGTTTCAATACCCCAGCTTTAATATCATTTTCCAACTGCCTAACTAATGCTAAGTAAATAGGCGGTTTTGTATTGCTTAAATCGGGCTTCCAGCTCATTGGATAGTTTTCAAAAGAATTTATCGGCATGACATTACCCCCATGTATTGTATGAATCAGTATTTGCTAAATTGTCTTGCAAACAATTTTACTATTGTTTGTTTTTGCTTGCAAGGGCATAATTAAAAAAGAATGGAGGCACACTTTATGGAATATTTAAAAGCCAAAAGAGAGGATTTAGGACAAGTCTATCAGTTAGTGCAGGACACTATTCAAACTATATACCCTCAATATTATCCGCATGAAATAGTAGATTTTTTCAGTAATCTTCACTCAAAAGATAAAATTGCCGCTGATATAGACAGTGGCTATGTACGAGTATTATTTTTAGATAACTGTTTGATAGGCACGGGAACTTTTTCAGAAAATCATATTTCAAGATTGTTTGTACTTCCCGATTTTCAGAAAAATGGATATGGAAGTCATATCATGCAATGTCTTGAAGAAGAAATATCTACTAAGCATAATTTAGTTATACTGGACGCTTCACTTTGTGCTACCTGTTTTTATGAGCATAAAGGATATAAGACTATTTCACATAATGAATTATCAACCGACAATGGTTTTATTTTAGTGTATGGAATAATGGAAAAACCATTAACAGTTAGCAGCACAAAAATATGTTATGAGGGGAAATTTTTTGTTCCTGTCATAAACACAGAAAATGGGGAAGTTGATAATCAAACATTATTTGCATATCACCAAAACGGAAATATTTTATGGGCAGAATATTATGGTGGGGAAATAAAAAAGGGTACAATGATTGGATTAGTTGGGCTGAATGGAGAATTAGACTTTTACTATCAGCACATAAATCAAAGCAATGATATAAGGGTTGGAAAATGCCATAGTGTACCACGCTTTTTGGATAATGGAAAAATAGAATTATCCGAGCAATGGCAATGGCTGAATGGGGATAAATCAAAAGGTTTATCAACTGTTCGGGAAAAGTAATTTATGTCGGGAATTATAAAATGGATAATCAAGGGGCGATAGACAAAATACTGCCGCCCTTGCGGATGATAGATGTGAAAAATGCTATGGAGGATATTGACGATTTATCGCAGGATTTTTCGTTTTGTAAAACCTATCAGTCTCCCGAACACATGAAGCGTATGATACAGGAATTTTTAGATTCCACGCAGCTTCCTATTATCCATAAATCATAAAGGAGATAACAGACTATGAATACACAGCTTATTATTGATTATTTTTCGTCATTAAGCATGAACAATAACTGCGAATAGTATCATGCAAACAAGGACGATTTCAAAAAGGCGAATGCTGAATTTGAAAAATTATTGCAGACGTTGATATTGGAAAATTTGACAATAGCATTTTGGGTTAAAACTGGCATATTATTTCCTTAATGTTCCTAAAAACTGCAAACTGGCGTCAACTTACAAAAATAAAAATAAGATACCCAAGATAGCAAAAAAACATGGGATACAATAAGCATCAGCCTTTGATATGATGTCCCAATCAATTCGGTTGGGTGTCATTTTTTGATGATAAGCATTTTGAAAAGAGCAAAAGATATGCTTCCATCTGCACAGATAGCCGATAAACTGATAAGCAGCAAACACTAATATACTGACGCCAGTTGGGACAAAATTGGATGTTGCCTTTCCAAATGCCATAACACAAAGGATGAGCAAGGGATAAAGATATCGGTTTGCATACGCAAGGATTATAATGCATATAAAATTTGTATGGTGTTTTTTTGCTCTTCCTTTTTTCATATGAAAGATTTCCTTATACTGATTATTAGATAAAAATTGTACTTTGGATTTATTATACAATAAAAATGCAGAAGGAACAATCGCTTATAACTTTTTGATAAATATTTCAAATAAATGCTTTTGCCGCTTTTGAAAACGGACACATCAACAAGGACACTAAGAATAGCATAAAACAGTGGCTTGTCACTACCCTATTCAAGTTCCGGCTGGATGGACAGACTACATAACAGGAGGTGGGATTTGTCGGTAAAATAGTCATGCTTACATTCAATGACACAGAGGAAAAGCGATTGGGAAAGCCATAGCTGCCCTTGCCGATATGATACCATTGGAAGCCATATAGGCACCGCAATCCCCGGTACTGGTTTTTCCGGGATTGGAAATCAGACTACATCAACGCAGGGTATTAAAAGACGGGGCAGACATATATCTCACACACTTAGAATACGGCACACTCTGCCACCTTGCCGCTAGTCCGAGGCGGGTGTTAACAAAGGCGCAAATCTTTGAATCTGCATGGAGCATGGAAAGCGAAAGTTGCCAGTCAAGTGTTGCCAGTGTGATATGCAATTTACGGAAAAAGGTAGAGCTTGATAACAGAAATCCCACCTACATAAAGACTGTTTTAGGTATAGGTTACAAGTTTGCTTCTGGGGAATGACAACCGAATAACCGCCGCCACAGACGGCAATGCAAAACAGGAAATCAAGAAAAGGTTTCCTGTTTTTTTGCGCTTCTTTTTGTCAGATATTGGTGTGAAAGCACGCAAAGACATCACAGAAGATTCTAGGAAGTTCTGCCATATTTTTCTTGCAGTGTGTAGTAATAATGACGGGAAAAATATTACCTCTATTTTGGCAAAATCCTTGCTTGCGGCACTAAAGGTATTGAGAGAAGTCCATATAGCGGAATCCGTCAGTTACTAAGAGCAAGATTCTACCACAGTACCAAATTTCGCCTATCGGCTCATTTTGTCCTGTGGGAATCTTGTTGGGGTTGCCACCCCAAGCCCGCCTTTTGCGGCTTGCGCCGCTTGAAAAAATCCACCCACGAAAGGAGGTTCACAGCCATGAAAAAATACAACACGCCCCACC
>CATOOV010000113.1 GCA_951801955.1 uncultured Lachnospiraceae bacterium | reverse complement strand
TATGCGGGTACTCTTTTTGAATCTTTCAAGGTTATTCCATTGTTCAGTTATCAAGGTTGTCCTTGTTGCCACACGCGACAACTTCTATATCTTACCACAGCCATCTGCGCTTGTCAACATCTTTTTTAATTTATTTTTTGTGAATGTTCAGCCATCTGTTCAAAACGTAAACCTCCGAAAAATTAAAGGTAAATGACATATAAAAACTTCAACTGCCATCTATTGTTCTGAAGTTATTCTGCTAAACAGAAACAAAGCAATTGCTCTCTCAGGATTCCATCCATTGATTACAATTTTCGACCGCTGTCCTCAGCGACGAATGTTATCTTACCATGTTTATTCTTTACTGTCAACATATTTCTTCCAAAAAAATAAAGTAAGTTTTTTTGGGACTTTTTTTAGAATTGTTTGAATTTTCTGTATTTTAAATCTTATCCCATAATTTAAAAAAATGCAAATTCAAGACGCACTTATTCATTTGATATAATTTTCTATTGACATCACATATTCAATGTGATTTAATATACATATGAACATTTGCTCATATGTGCATTTAAAATCCATCTTATGTTACTATACAATGATGCGAGTATTTCATCGGCAGCGCATGGGCAGTTTTTCAGCATCTACAAAGCAGTCTATCCTTTCCCTATGATCTGCTGTGGCTGGCACTGCAATTTTTCAATCAGGCAAATATTCTTATAAATAAAACATATAATATATCTTTACACACAGGAGGTCTTATTATGGATAAATTTGAAACACAATGCCCCTTAGAACAGCACCATAACCATGGCGGTTCCTGCTCCTGCGGGCATGAACACCATCACGACCATGGCGGTTCCTGCTCCTGCGGGCATGAACACCATCACGACCATGGCGGTTCCTGCTCTTGCGGGCATGAACACCATCACGACCATGGCGGTTCCTGCTCCTGTGGGCATGAACATCATAAGGAACATCCTGACAGACATCCAGATGCATTTCTTACCGACGGTGTGAAATTTACCTGTCTTATAGACCACCTGGGTTGTGCAAATTGCGCAGCAAAAATGGAAAGCAGAATTAATGAGCTTCCAGAGGTAAATGCTGCGACCTTAACCTTTGCTACCAAGCAGCTCCGCGTGTCCGTAACTCCTGATGCTGCAAAAAGAGAATCAGAACTGATCGCAAAATTTCAAAAAATCTGTTCCTCCATTGAATCAGAAGTAGTTGTGACAAAACAACATAGCGGTCAAAAAGGAAAAAAAGCATTGCAAAAGTCTCAGGAATCCTCTGACAAAAAGCACAAATTTAGCGAGCAGCAAATCGATCTTTTTTCTATAATTATTGGTGCACTTCTATTTGCTGCTGGAGAATTACTGGAACATTTTCCTATTGGAAATTCACTACTTCCTGTTTGGCTATACGTGATAGCCTATTTGATTTTAGGTGGGCAAATTGTTCTCACTGCGGTCAAAAACCTTACCAAAGGACAGATTTTCGACGAAAACTTTTTGATGAGCCTTGCCACCATAGGAGCTTTCGCTATTGGAGAATTTGCTGAGGCGGTAGGCGTAATGCTTTTCTATCGAATTGGTGAGTACTTTGAAGAAGCGGCAGTTTCCCGAAGCCGCTCACAAATTATGGAGACTGTAGATTTGCGTCCAGAAGTGGTAAACCTTATAAAGAAAGACTCCATTAAGGTAATCCCTGCCGAAGAGACCCAAATAGGCGACCTGCTTTTGGTCCGCCCTGGCGACCGTATTCCTTTGGATGGTACAATTGTTGAGGGCGAGACCCGTCTGGACACTTCCCCCATTACAGGAGAACCTGTTCCAATAAAAGCAGCCGTCAATGACGCTGTCACCTCCGGTTGCATCAATATCTCTGGACAACTAAAAATACGAGTAGCGCAAACCCTAGAACATTCTATGGTGACAAGGATCTTGGATTCTGTTGAAAATGCCGCTGCCAGCAAACCCAAAATTGATCGCTTTATTACTCGTTTTTCCAGAGTGTACACTCCTTTTGTAGTAATTGCGGCACTTGCTACGGCAATCCTTCCCTCTCTGTTTACCGGAGACTGGAATCATTGGATTTACACGGCATTGACCTTTTTAGTCATCAGCTGCCCCTGCGCGCTGGTATTAAGTGTCCCTCTTGCCTTTTTTTCTGGCATTGGAGCAGGCTCCAAACAAGGAATTTTATTTAAGGGAGGCGTTTCCATAGAGGCTTTAAACAACATTTCTACTGTGGTAATGGATAAAACGGGAACCATTACCCAAGGAAATTTTGCGGTACAGCAGACAGTTCCCCAGGGAACCTACAGCCAGAAGGACGTCCTGACTCTCTGTGCAAGCTGTGAACAACATTCTACTCATCCGATTGGAGTAAGTATCACGGCGGCTGCCATAGAAAAACATTACACTTTAGAAGAACCTGCTTCCCTTACAGAAATTCCAGGACATGGAATACAGGCAAAACTGGCTGTTGGGGAAGTGCTTGTAGGCAACTGTAAATTGATGGAAAAATTCCATATCAAACTTTCAGCCCATTCACAATCATCTCATGGAACGGAAGTATTTTTAGCAGTCAACGGGATGTTTGCCGGTTATATATTGATTTCTGACACAATCAAGCCGGAAGCAGAAAATGCCGTTGCTTCCTTAAAACGCCTGCATGTCAAAACTGCAATGCTCACTGGTGATACGCCGGAAAGCGCCAAGGCAGTTGCAAAAAAAACTGGAATTGATGAAGTCCACGCACGTCTGCTGCCAGAAGAAAAATTATCTAAACTCCAAGCAATCCGAAGCAAACATGGGGCTGTGATGTTTGTAGGAGATGGGATTAATGATGCCCCTGTGCTTGCCGGGGCTGATGTGGGCGCAGCTATGGGAAGCGGCGCCGATGCCGCTATTGAAGCTGCTGACGTGGTATTTATGACCTCCAATATGCAGGCTGTTCCCCAGTGTATTTCTATTGCCAAATCAACCTCCCGCATTGCATGGCAGAATGTAATATTTGCACTGGCAATTAAAGCTTTGGTTATGGTTTTAGGACTGTCCGGCCATGCCTCTATGTGGATGGCTGTATTTGCAGACAGCGGCGTGGCAATGCTTTGTGTCCTGAACTCGGTTCGGATTTTATCTTTTCATTCCATCAAGCAGTAAGTAACGGCCCATAACCGTGTTGTAATCCAAAAACACTGTTATGGGCTGTTTATATACATGGATTCGACCATATATTTGCCAGCAAAGCCGACTCCAATCCAGTGCCAAGACTCACGGGCGAATCTTGAATATCGTTTATAAAAAGCAAGATAGCACCTTTCCTAATATCCTTTTTTTTCCTGTCCTTTTGCCAATTTTACAATCCGGCTGGTCCCCAGCCGGTCAGCCCCCAGCCGGATAAATTCTTCTGCATCCGCAAAACTTGCGATTCCACCAGCTGCCTTGACCTTCACTCCCTCTCCCACATGCTCTGAAAACAACTTGATATCTGCAAATGTAGCTCCAGAAGTGGAAAATCCAGTCGATGTTTTGATGTAATCTGCACCTGCCTCTGTCACGATTTCGCACATTTTTATTTTTTCTTCTTCTGTCAACAGGCAGGTTTCAATGATAACCTTTAAAACTTTTTCCTGACATGCCTTTTTCAAAACACAAATTTCCTCCTGAATCCAATCAAAATGTTGATCTTTGACCCAGCCCAAATTGATCACCATGTCAATCTCCTCTGCTCCGTTTGCAATGGCATCTTTTGTCTCAAACTCTTTTACCGCTGTGGTATTATAGCCATTGGGAAAACCGATAACGGTACATACCTTTACTTTTCCCTGCAAATACTCCTGTGCTTGTTTCACATAAGAAGGCGGGATACACACGGAGGCTGTCTGGTAGGTAACTGCATCCTCACAAATTTGCCGAATTTCTTCCCAAGACGCTGTCTGGTTCAATAAAGTATGATCTACTTTTGCAAAAATCTCTCTTCTATCCATTCTTATTTCTCCTTACATCGATAATTTTCCAGGTAATTACAAAACTCAATCTTTATATAAATTTCGATGATTTGCAGCCTTGCAATTACCTAAGAATCCTTCCAATGGCTTCCCGGATATTTTCTACCCCAAGCACTTTGATTCCTCCTGTGTCTATAAGCCCAGGAATACTGACTTTGGGCAAAATACATGCCGTAAAACCCAGTTTTTTTGCTTCCTGCAGACGCTGCTGCGCCATATTGACAGCCCGCACCTCTCCGCTTAAGCCTACCTCTCCAAAGCAGATGAGCTTCTCATCAATTGCCTTATCCTGAAAACTGGAGGCAAGTGCCATAATAATTCCCAAATCAATTGCTGGCTCATTCATACGGATTCCCCCTGCAATATTTACATAGGCATCACAATTGGAAAGAGAAAGACCTCCACGCTTTTCCAACACAGCCATCAAAAGATTCATCCGGGTGAGATCGGTACCTGCCGCCGTCCTTCTGGGAATTCCAAAATTACTCTGGCACACCAGTGCCTGGATTTCAACTAAAATTGGGCGCGTTCCTTCCATCGAACATGCCACAATGGAACCAGAGGCTCCTTTCGGTTTTCCATTTAGCATATACTCCGAAGGATTTGCCACTTCCTGCAATCCTTCCTCCCTCATCTCAAACACGCCAATTTCATTGGTAGAGCCAAAACGATTTTTCACCCCGCGCAAAACTCGGTAAACAGCATGGCGGTCTCCTTCAAAATAAAGTACCGTATCCACCATATGTTCCAGCACTCTTGGACCTGCCACTACTCCCTCCTTTGTAACATGTCCCACAATAAACACCGTGATATCCATTCCTTTTGCAATCTGTAAAAGTCGTGCGGTAGTCTCCCGTACTTGGGATACACTTCCTGGAGCAGAGCTTACCTCTTCACTGTACATTGTTTGTATCGAGTCAATAATCACCACCTTGGGCTTCTCCCGCTCCACCACTTGCTCAATTCGTTCCATGCTGGTATCACAAAACAACTGCAGGCGGTCTGAAAATTCACCAATTCGTTGTGCACGCATTTTGATCTGTTGTAAGGACTCCTCCCCTGAAATATATAAGACTTGGTGGTCCTCTGCTAAATTCCTGCATACTTGTAACAACAAGGTGGACTTTCCAATTCCTGGGTCGCCTCCTACCAATACCAGAGAACCAGGTACAATACCGCCTCCCAGCACACGGTCCAACTCGTCAAACCCTGTTTGCAGCCTTTCTTTTGTGTGCATATCAATTTCAGAAATTTTTGTAGGTTTTAACTCCCCATTTCCCCCTGGAGCGCTTTTTATTTTTCCTGTTGATTTCTTTTCCACCAGCTCTTCCACAAAAGTATTCCATGCCCGGCATCCTGGACACTGTCCCATCCACTTGGAGGATTCATATCCGCAGGACTGACAAAAATAAATGGAAACTTTCTTGCCTTTTGCCATATATAGCTCCTTTCCTGTTGGAACTCTGTAGGTAATTGTAAATTCAAGAACGCCACCAGCGTTCTTGCTGTGGGGTGCGGGTCAGATCTGCTGACAAAAACAAACCCGCACCCCTGCTTTTGAGAGAAATTTCTCCATTACCTATTCCGTCCTATTTTTTTTACCAATATTTTATTATACACAACCTCTATATCATTTTCAAATAATAGGTAATTGCAAAACTGATAAATTATCAAAATTTCATATTCAATTTATACAATTATACACAAATATTTCTCCTTAAATTTTTTGAATTGTATATGCGCATTATGGCAAGGATATTTTGAAAATTGATTTCCGTATTTTTCTAAGGCATTTTTTGTTCCCACGCCAAGCACAATTGCAAAGCAATATTTTCCTTTTGTGCGAATGCCCATCTTGATTTCCGTTTTATAGAAAGACACTTCCGCGTGACGCTGCCCTTCCCAATAGAAAAATAACAATGAGGCTATCACATTGAGGAAATATCATACAAGAGATAGAAATTTCTTCTCACAAAAAATGGTATCTTGTATGTTTCATTCTTAATGTGACAGCCCCATCTGGTCTTTTCGTAATTTACGGTAATCTAAATGGCTGCTTTCTTCTTAAGTTGAAGGTCGTAGCAGTAATCGTTGCTTTTTCTTACTACTTTACAGTAATCCGAATGGTTGCTTTCTTCTTGTTGAAGGTCGTAGCAGTAATCGTTGCCTTTCCTTTCTTCACCGCCTTGATCTTTCCACTGGAAGATACCGTTGCTATCTTCTTGTTGCTACTCTTGTAAGTAATCTTGTAACTTGCGGTATTCTTTGTCAGTTTTGCCTTCAACTGGAAGGTCTTGCCCTTCTTCAAGGTCTTGCTCTTAGCGTTTAAGGTAATCTTCTTGGGCGCTGCCTTTACGGTAATGGTACATTTTGCCGTCTTGCCGTCCGCAGTTGCCGTAATGGTTGCTTTCCCTTTCTTCACCGCCTTGACCTTTCCCTTGGAAGATACGGTTGCCACCTTCTTGTTGCTGCTCTTGTAAGTTACTTTCTTGTTGGTTGCATTGGACGGTGATACCGTTGCCTTCAAGG
>CATOOV010000112.1 GCA_951801955.1 uncultured Lachnospiraceae bacterium | reverse complement strand
AAACCATGGAAAGAGTTATTTCATGTATTAGTTTACCATACTTTCCAGTGGTTTACCATACGATTATGATGAATTTTATTGAAAATGTTTTATGCCTTTTTGAATCCTGTTTCTCTCGTAAAGCCGCTGATAAGTGAATCAATCACATTCTGCGGTCTTTTAACTTCCAGTCCATGCACAAGGCAGATGCAATGCAGACTGTCAAGCAGTGTATGGCAGTTTGATACGGACGGCAAAGTTTCCAGTGCAACAATTTCTCTTATCAGTGGGTGCAGACTGATTTTCCAGTTTTCTCTGTCATCATGGATAAAACCGTATTTGGCGAGATAATTCACATCATTATAATGAGGGCAGTTTCAGCCAGTTTTTTAAAGCATTTTTTAATACGCCGGAGGCAGACAGCATGGAAAGGTTACGCAGGACATCAAGGCAGGAATCGGACAGGTTCCCAAGCTGTAACAGTTTCTTTAAATGCTCTGCCATCAGTCCGTCGGTGTAATCTCCATCCTTATATAGTTCAACAGCTTCACCGAAAGAAATGCTCAGTCCGCAGGTCTGTAATTCATATAGCAGTTTTTCCGCTTCCATGCCGCTTGCGGATAAGGACAACACAACAGTCAGCGTATGGCTGTGTACGGTATGTATGATTTGCTTTGCTGCCAGTGTATCTTTCTTTGCGGAAAGGCACAGACGGTAAAGCAGTTCCGGCAGTTCGGTAGCTGTATCCAGCTTTTTTAATTCCATAATGGGGTACTGCGTGGGACGGCATCTGGTAGTTATCAATAGCTGGAAATCATTCTGTGCAAATTCCCTGAAAAAGCTGTCATCCTTTGGGAGTACATTGAAATTATCAAGAATAATAAGGCTGTCATGGCGCAGTAGCTGATATTGATGAGATTCACCAGTATTTCCCCCCCCTTTCCGGCTGCGGACCATGTATGCGCATAACGACCAGAAAGATCTCTGCTCATAGTAACTTACTTCTATGTTCCACCGAAACGAATACAGGAACAGGCGATGTACGGCATCCACCCGCTTCCCGTCCGGTTAAGTGGTGCTTTCTCCTGCCATGCACAAAAGATCTGCAGCTGTGCAGGAAAAACAGTCCTGAAAAACAGCCTTCCTGTGCCGCTTTTTTTCCGTGGAAGTCACATAAGCCATGACTTCACGCGCCCCAAAGATATTTGTCAGTACACGGCGGCATCCGATATAACAATCACCCACCTTTTCGCCGGAAAGGACAAAGTCGCTGTCTGTCGACAGATTTCGTTGTAAAGCAGTTTATGCATATGCTATAATTTTTCTATTACTGATAAAAGTAATTTAAAAAGGAGCTACACCATGAATAACATTCTCTATGTTGAAGATGATTTGAGTTTAATTGACGGCTTAAAATATACTTTGGAAACAAGTGGTTATATGATTGATATTTCAAGGACTGTAAAAGAGGCTTTGACACTTTTTAAACAAAGTCAATATGATTTGCTTTTGTTAGATGTTACATTGCCGGACGGAACAGGTTTTGATATTTGTCGTGAAGTGCGAAAACTATCAACTGTTCCTATTATATTTTTAACTGCGTCTGATGAAGAAATCAGCATTGTTAGAGGGCTTGACATGGGGGGAGATGATTACATCACAAAGCCATTCAAGTTGAATGAACTTCTTTCAAGAATCAAAGCCTTGTTACGCCGTTCTACGCAATTTTCAAAAGCAGATACAATTTTAGAAGCAAACGGAATTAAGATAGATACAATCGAGCGTCTTGTTTGGAAAAAAGGCACTTTATTAGAGCTTACTCTGATAGAATACAAGTTATTATGCTTGTTCATGCAGAATCCTAATCATTTGTTGACAAGAGAAATGATATTAGACCTCTTATGGGACGGAAACGGAAACTATGTAGATGATAATACGCTCTCTGTTTATATACGCCGGTTACGAAGTAAAATTGAAGATACGCCGAATGTGCCTGCATTTTTATTGACTGAGCGTGGGTTCGGTTACAAATGGATTGTGGAGTGAAAATATGGGTAAATTAGGAAAAGAAACAAGGGATTTTATTTACAAAATTACGGTTGTCTGTGTGATTTCGTTTCTACTCGCTTTCGGCATTTCACAGTATTTAGCAAAAGAATATCAATCAGAATTGGTATCGCATGATTATGCTATTGCGGGTTATCTTATGAACCATTCAGACGATTTAGTCGTTGCTGCTTTTACCGCTGAAACGAGCGCAGATGATTTATCGAAAGGACATAACGCTTTAACGGCAGTTGGTTATTCAGATACCGTTTCAATAAAATTATTCCCCTCTGTTTTGGCGTACCGAAATAAGACTATGGCAATTATTTTCATTCTCTTATTGTTCATTTTTGGCTCTATATACATATTTGTGTCCTTATACCTATATAGGCAGCATAGAGCAATAAGAAACGCTGAATTTTCCATACGGGGTTTTTTAGACGGAAATACTATGTGCCGCATTGAATGTGAAGAATCCGGAGATTGGTACAGTTTTTTTCATAGTGTCAATGAACTTTCGTCTATTTTATCTGCTCATGCAGAAAATGAAAAAAGGACAAAAGAATTTTTACAGGATATTATTTCAGATGTATCACATCAATTAAAGACACCGTTATCCGCTTTAAAAATGTATAGTGAAATTATCAGCAGCCATTCGACGGACAGCGCATGTATAAATGATTTTTCAGAAAAATCCATGCGGGAAATTCGGCGAATTGAAGATGTTGTTTACACATTGTTAAAACTGGCAAGGCTTGACGCAGGTATTATACAAATGGAAAAGACGCAGGAATATATTTCTGTCCTTATGCAAGATGTTCTGGAACGATTTGAAGTTTGGGCTGAACGAGATAATAAAGAGATTATTTTGTCGGGAAAAGATAATATTTTACTATATTGCGATGCGCTCTGGTTTTCAGAAGCAGTCGGCAATATTATTAAAAATGCTCTTGAACATACAGAAAAAAACGGACTCATTACAATTCGTTGGGAACAAACTCCATTATTTACTCAAATTGTAATTGAGGACGACGGAAAGGGAATACACCCAGAGGATTTATACAATATCTTTAAACGCTTTTATCGGAGCCGTTATTCGCAAGATATTCATGGTATTGGGTTGGGGCTTCCGCTTGCAAAAGCTATTGTGGAAATTCATGGTGGAACTATTTCAGTGACAAGTAAACTGGGCGAGGGGACAACTTTTACACTAAATTTTTTCAATCTTACAAATGAGTAAGGCAGGATTCACTTGATTGTAAGTTAATAAGAGTATGATTTGCCTAAAAGTGAAAGGTAGGTAATCATTATGAAAATTCTTGAGGTACATGACTTGTGCAAAACTTATGGCACAGGTGAAACAACGGTTCATGCGTTGAACCATATTAACTTTTCTGTTCAAAAGGGAGAATTTATTGCCATTGTGGGAGAATCCGGCTCTGGAAAAAGTACACTTTTAAATGTAGTAGGTGCATTGGATAATCCTACTTCTGGTAGCGTTATTATTGACGGAAAAGAAATTTTTTCTATGTCTGAAAAAAAGCTGACTGTTTTCCGGCGGCAACATATAGGGTTTATTTTTCAGTCATTTAATCTCATTCCAGAATTAAATGTAGAGCAAAATATTACATTCCCATTACTATTAGATTACAGAAAGCCAGACATGAAATATGTCAATGAACTTTTGAATGTATTAGGGCTTGCTGACCGCAGAAATCATTTGCCGAGCCAGTTATCCGGAGGGCAACAGCAAAGGGTAGCAATCGGGAGAGCTTTAGTTACCCGTCCTGCCCTAATTATGGCAGACGAACCGACGGGCAATCTTGATAGCAAAAATAGCCAGGAAGTAATTGCACTTTTACAGTCTATGTCTGCAAATTATCAGCAAACGATTCTAATGATTACACACAACGAAAATCATGCAAGTGCAGCCGACAGAGTTTTCCGTATGTCGGACGGCATACTGAAAGATTTGGGGGTGTCGTCGAAATGAAAAGTTATCTGGGACTGGTTCCGCAATATGAAAAGGTACACAAAAAAAACAACCGAATATCCGTTATTTGTATTGTCCTGTCCGTATTATTGGTAACTGCCATTTTTAGTATGGCTGATATGGCAATCAGCGCACAAAAAAATTATTTCATTAAGACACAGGGGGAATATCATATAAGCCTAACTGATATTGACGACGAAACCGCTGCTCTCCTTAATGCGAGAATTGACGTTTCTCTTTGTGGTTGGGTGCTTCAAGGCTGTACTGGTTCTCTTGGGGGAAAAACAGTTAGTTTTGTCGGTGCGAATGAAAACGCTTTTACCACACTAACGGAAATGAATATCCAGACCGGAACATACCCGACAGAGGAAAACGAGGTTTTACTAAACGAAACAGCTTTAAATTCACTGGGACTTTCTATTGGAGATACTGTTTCAATTTCTATTCCCAACGGTTCTCAAAAGGAGTATTTTATCACTGGTACATTTGAAGATATGTCAAGCCTGTTAAAAGCAGATGTATATGGTGTGGCGTTAAGTGAAAATGGATTCCGCGCGATTGCTGATGAAAATGCGAAAAATGGTTCGACTTTTCGTATTTTATTCAAAAATGGGGTTTCTATTCAAAATGCCATTGAAGAAATAAAATCAGCCTATGGGTTAAATGATGAACAGGTGGCAGAGAATACCGCTTTGCTTGGTTTAATGGGGCAGAGTGAAAACAGCACTATGCAATCTCTATATATTGTGGCTGCTTTTCTTGTTAGCTTGGTCTTAATTGCCGGTACTGTTATGATTGCAGCCAGTTTTAACACAAATGTGTTAGAGCGAGTACAATTCTATGGATTATTACGGTGTTTGGGAGCTTCAAAAAAACAAGTACAGCATTTTGTCATATTGCAAGGAATACGCCAAAGTATAAAAGGGGTTCCGATTGGTTTAATTGCCGGACAAATCATTACATGGTGTGCTTGCTTGCTGTTAAAATTTATAAGTGTGGATAGATTTTCAGAAATACCTTTGTTTCAATTTAGTTGGATTGGTTTAATTTCCGGAGCGATTATAGGATTTTTAATTGTACTTTTGGCTTCTCTGTCTCCGGCAAAAAAAGCGTCCAGAGTGTCGCCTGTTACAGCAATTAGCGGAAATATAGAACTTGCGAACAAAAGAGCTGCCAACACAAAGTTTTTCCATGTGGAAACAAGTATGGGAATTTTTCATGCCCTATCAGGAAAGAAAAATCTGTTTCTTATGACATGCTCCTTTGCAATAAGTATTATGATGTTTTTATCTTTTCAAGTTATGGTGGTTTTTTTGAATCAAGGTATGCCCGCACTTTCATCATCAGCGGCAGATATATCTATTTCTAAAGGAAACACCTACTTAAACAACTCACTGATACAGGAAATAACTTCTCTCGTCGGCGTAGATAAAGTGTACGGAAGAATGGAACAATCGGACTTAGCTGCTTCTTATAATGATGAAAGCGGTACAGTTACGCTTGTATCCTATGATGATATTCAATTCAAATGGGCAAAAGATGACTTAAACAGTGGTAACATAACGCCTGCACAGGGGAATGAGGGCTATGTCTTAGTAACCTATTATGACGGAATGACTTGGAATGTTGGTGATACTGTAATTCTCGGTACTGCAAAGGGTGACAGGCAAGTAACAATAGCGGGAATATTATCCACGATAAACGCCCAAAACAGTGCGGGAAGTAATGGCTATATGATATGTTCCGAAGATACTTTTAGTGATATTATCGGAAATCCGGGTTATACGACGATAGACGTTCAACTTTCTGACACAGGAAATGATGATACTGTTAATTCAATTAAGAGCCTTTTAACCTCTGACAGCTCTGTTTCAGACAAACGGTTGTCAAATTCTGAATCGCAAAGCTCATACTATACAGGAGCGATATTCATTTATGGATTTCTGATTATTATAGCGTTGATAACAGTATTTAATATTTTTAATAGCATGAATGCCAGTGTCGCTTCCCGAACAAGACAATATGGTATTATGCGTTCTATTGGCATGAGCACAAATCAACTCTATAAAATGATTGCTGCCGAAGCTATTACTTACGCTGTATCAGGGTGCATAGTTGGGTGTGTCTTAGGACTGCCCCTTAATAAAATGATGTTTCTGTTCTTGATTACAGATAAATGGGGAATAGATTGGAGCATTCCCGCTAGTTCATTACTGTTGATTGTTCTCTTATGCTTTATATCAGCGGCAATCGCAATCGGGCGACCGATTAAACAGATAAGCAAAATGGCAATTGTAGATACAGTCAAAGTACAGCAATAGCACTTTTGTAAAAACCGCCTATGACGAGTAACATCATCATAAGCGGTTTTTATATCTTACAAATGAGTAAGACGTAAACGGTGGATAGCATGTACCTAGACCAAACCTGACAAATATGAGACAATAGACCAAGTCTTTAAATATGGTCTGAAAAGTTAAGCACTAAACTTTTCAGACTGCTATAAGGAGGTTATAGTC
>CATOOV010000111.1 GCA_951801955.1 uncultured Lachnospiraceae bacterium | reverse complement strand
TTTGTATTTTTCTTTGATGCCCCGCTTTTCATTTAAGTCAATGAAAGGCTTTATATGATTCCTGCGGCAGTAGGTATAATAAGCCATTGCATCATGGGCGGAATCCAAAAGCCATTTGCTGACATGATAATCTGGCAGGAAGCTTTTCATTCTGAAATAGGCTTCCAGGAATCCGTGGGAATCATGTTTGGAGGCAGGATTCAGAAGAGCAAAGATGGGCAGGTCACTTTCAGAGTTGGCAGCGACTATCATATAAAGGTCGTAGCCATGATAAAAGCAGTCTCTGGAAGAATCCCATCCGATACCACAGTCCGGCTGGGAAAAATAACGGTCACATTCACAGCATCTCAATAAGGTTTCCCACCTGGGACGATATGAATTTAAGAAAATTCCAATTCCTTGTACCTCTGCCTCTCTCCCGATCATGCCCTCCGACCTGCCTCAAGAGGCAGAGGCAGAAAATTTTCTTCCCGAAGTAAGAATTGATTTTAGATCTTTTACCAAACAGGAACATTTTATATAATACCTTACACTTATCGAAGATTTTGGCTGGCACCACGTTGCCGGAACAAAGTCTGGGGGATTCCAATACTTTGAACGGGCACGCCAAAACTGTGAAAATGAAATCTTCTCTGACACTGCTTCCCGCGCAGGACGTTACCGCCGCCTCTCTAATTTATGGCTTGAATTATTTGTTCTATATCTGCCTGTAATAACAGCGGTCAATTTCGTCGCCTCCCTGGTTTCTACAATTTAAAATCTCTATACCATACGCCTGGATTGTGGGATATGAAGGGAATAAAATTTGGGTTGGCGTTTTTATTTGAAACTCCTTTTGCGGTTGGAAGATCTGGATTTTTCGCTATATTATTTATGGTAATTGTTGCATGTTATGGTTATTTCGGATTGAAAGCGCTTTATTGGTATCAAAAAGAGTGTAAAATACCTCCATTTACAGATAAACATCACTAATACGTTTACAGGCATCTGTGAAAACGAAAAAAATTGATAAAACTACCTTTTGTCACGCCGGATAGCATCATAGGATGCCCTTTGGATATAAAAAATCCTTATGGGGATCACTCACCCATAAGGATTTTTTCTCATAATAGGAGAACAAAAGTGCGTTTCATTCACCCCCGCGACCAACTTCTTTTGCTAACGCATCTTTTGTTCCGCGCCGCGCACAGTCACGAAGTGATTCTTTCCTCTTGTGCGCGTGTGCATTTTGCTGTTCTATATTAGGAAAGTTTAAAGAACTTTCCTAATATAGAACAAAAGTGCGTTTCATTCACCCCCGCGACCAACTTCTTTTGCTAACGCATCTTTTGTTCCGCGCCGCGCACAGTCACGAAGTGATTCTTTCCTCTTGTGCGCGTGTACAAACCTATGCCCCAAGAATGGGGTAAGGGGGCTTTCGTGGGCTTGCCCACTTTGTTCCTATTCTGTCCCTGCCTCTGATTTTTTTTCTGCCATTCCGAGCAATTCATCCAGTGATTTAAAGGTATAGCCCATTCCCTCCCATTTCGTCAAAAGTTCATCCAAAATTTCACCGTTGGTCTTGGAAGTATTATGTAACAATACAATTGCTCCAGGATGCACCCTTTTTAACAGTTTATCAAACGCTTCTTCATGGGTGGGCTGGCTGTCCTGATTCCAATCTACATAGGCAAGGCTCCAGAAAAATGTCTTATAACCTAGTTCTTTGGCAATTTTCAGATTATTCTCACTGTACTTTCCCTGGGGCGGACGATAATACTTTATCATAGGCTTTCCAGTTGTCTGCTCATACAACTCTTCCAGTTCTCCCAATTCTGCGGCAAATTCCTCCTTCCCCATTTGCGACATATCTGGGTGATGGTAGCTGTGGTTACCCACATGATGTCCCTCCTCTAACATCCGCTTTACCAAATCAGGGCTGGTGGAAACATAATTTCCTACCACAAAAAAGGTTGCCTTTACATTATGCTTTTTCAATGCATCCAAAATCGCCGTGGTATTTCCATTTTCAAATCCACAGTCAAATGTCAGATACAATACTTTCTCCTTCGTATTTTCTGCATAATAGGCATCATATTTTGCCAGCTCCTCAAAAGATGCGTTTGCCACCGGCGGCTGTCCTTCCTCCTGAAAACTCAGCCCCCAATTTCCATCTGCACCGCGCTGAATTCCAATGGTTCCTGTAGCTACCACCTGTGCCGTAAATCTTCCAGCAAAAAAGGCTCCTGCAAATAATACCAATACCAAAACAATCGACTTAGCTTTTATTTTATCCAGCACTTTCATCTCTCCTGCCCTTTTGTCTATCGTAAAAGGCATTTTCTGTTTTGTTATATGTATATTTGTATAGAAGCCATTTCATGCTTGTATTTTTACAATTTATTTCGTAGGAAAAGGATCCCACTTCAATCAATGGTGAGTAAAAGAACTCACAAACGCTCCATGAGGATGCGCAGGGATTCGGGAATGTACCTGTCAGCAAAGCTGACCCGAATCCCGTACTTAGACCAGCGTGATTCTTGAACTTAGTGGGAGGAGTGACTCCGGCTGAGAGAAAACCCTCCGCTACTGGCGGTAAATAATCTTTTCAGCAAGGTCTTTTGCCTTTTCCTCGCCTGCCAAATATGCGGTAATACGAAGTGCAAAGGCAATGGTGGTTCCCATTCCCCGGCTGGTAATAATGTTGCCAGATTCTGCAACTTCCTCAAAGATCACATTTGCACCTGTAAGTTTGTCCTCAAATCCTGGATAACATGCGGCATCCTTTCCCTGTAAAAGCCCTGCCTGCCCCAATACGCTGGGTGCGGCACAGATCGCTGCAACCAGCTTTCCTACTGCGTCAAAGGAACGGATCACCTCCACCACTCCTGCATGGGCACCCAGATTCGTAGTTCCTGGCAATCCGCCTGGCAGCACCACGCCATCCAATTTTTCAAAATCCACATCCTCATACAAGGTATCGGCAAGTACGCCGATCTTATGGGAACCATGCACCTCTTTCGTCCCCATAATAGAAATTGTTTCTACTTCTATGCCAACACGCCGCAGAATATCCACCACGGTCAATCCCTCAATTTCTTCGAATCCCTCTGCCAAAAATACACCAATCTTTTTCATTTTCAACACTGCCTTTCTTATTTTACAATTTTTACCTGTTTGCCCTGCCCCTTTCCTTTGAACAGCTTCTTATACTTGCTTAATTGTTTTGGAGGAACTTTTATCACAGCTTTTTTATTGATCCCCTTCAGGGCATCCTTTCCAACCTTTTTAAGTTTGGTCGATTTCACTGTAATCTTGTTAAGCTTGCTGCAACTCATAAATGCCTGCTTGCCAATGGTCTGTACATTTTTCCCAATTACCGCTGATGACGCTTTCTTACAGCTCTTAAATGCTTTATCACTGATTGCGGTTATCTTGAATTTTTTCCCGCCAACCGTCACAGTATCTGATACATTGATTTTTTTGATATTCTTGCTGGTCACTCCACTCACCGCAACCGTTCCTTTGCCAGAAGTACTGGCATTCGTCATTTTATATTTATAACCTCCAACTGTATAAGTCTTGCCTTTGAAAACAGTGATCTGGAACTTCTTAGTAACTTTTCCAGTATATTTCCCTTTTCCTTTGACCACAGCCTCTGCCATGCCAATATTTTTATTTTTCTGATAGGTTATTGTATAATCTGTTCCGGCTTTGAGCTTCTTATTCTTGTAAGTGATTGTCAGCTTTGGTTTTACAGCCTTTCCAGTATAATTTTGTTTGGCAATGGCTTTTATGGTTGCTTTGGATATCTGGATTTTCGTATTTGCCTGTTCCAGCTTCTTATATTCAGCCTCTGCCTTTGTCAACACATGATAATTGGAGACAAGCGCCTTTTGCTCTTCGGTCAATGCATCATAGGCATTTCTTGCCTCTGTAATCTTTGCTTTGGAAGATGGATAACTTACCTTTCCAATCGCTTCGATCAATGCAATTACCTTCTCAGCCGCTTCCTGGTTCAAATCCACTGGATTCTCCAAGTCCTCCACACTTCGGTTATACACTTTTACATTGTCAATCAGCCCTTTAAAACCACTTTCTGCACCATACGCTGCGCCAAGGACCGCTGTCAGCCCACTTCCCAACTCTTCCACACTTCGTACATGCTGATTCTGCGCTACCAACTGGTTGTCTACATAGATGGACATAACATGTTCATCCATAACAATGGCAATATTTTTCCAATTTCCCTTTAAATTCTGATTCTTACTGCTGGAGGCTTCAAACAATCCATCCTCGTTAAAGGTGGTAATCTGTCCTTTGATTCCCTGTGCTGTAAGGTTCAGATCCAGATACTTATTGGCAAGTTTGGAATCCCAGTATCTTGCCTGCTTTGTTACTACTTCTCCTGCGGCGCCGCCAGTTACGGTATAACTGGAAATCTTATTTTTTACCGTGCTTCCCATAGAAAAGACTGCTGCGCCCTCACTTTCTGCACATACATCCATCACAAGTGTCATATTGGATAATCCGTCAAAAAAGCCTTTCGGGAAAGCAAGGCTTCCAGAACCATTCAACTGCAGCACTTTTCCTCTGCCTTCTGCATTCACAACTGCCGCATCCCCTTTGAGTGTCCCATTGTTTTCTGCCCCAGCTACAGATACGTCTTTAATGGTCTTTCCCTCTGCAGTCTCAAAATCATATTCCAGCACTGGTTTATTCTGTACAACTTGATTGCCTTCCTGCTTCGGCGTTCCCCATTTCTCCAGTAACGCATCGTATTCCTTCTGGGTAATCGGAATCACTGTGCCATGTTTTGCTGCATCCGGCATAAGGAACTCATCGTCGCTGGGAAGATATACACTGTTGGGCTGGTCAAGATTCTTGCTGATAAAAGGAATATAACCTCTGGGCTGCCCAGGACCTGCTGCAGTGCCTCGGCCATACTCATCCACCAGGATACACCATTCCTCCCTGTCATTGAATTTAAACATGGTGGGACCTTCATAGGAAACTGCAAACTGTTCCAGACACGGTTTTGTCACCTTATTGCCTGCGGCATCCGTAACAGTAATGGTTCCTTCATTGTTAATCCTCTGGAACAAGGCGCCCCTGTTGGGCAGCTTCTCTGTCTCATCCCAGGTTACAGATACATAATCGTCTTCCTTTAAATCTGGTCCATAGGCAAGCAGTTTCTTGCTGGACTGCAGACGGATGCTGACATCGCTCTCATCCTTGATCAGACGGTAATAGGTATCTCCTTCCTTATAAATGGAAGCATCAATATTTCCCCTTGGATTCCCCTGTGCGTCCGGCGTCCCGTCGTTGAGATTCGAAGCGTTGGAATACAGTTCCGGTTCTGTAAACGTCCAGAAATCCCTAGTCTTTGCCACATAGATATAGTTACATTTTCCATTTTCCTTGCCGGTGGACCAAAATACCAGGTATTCTCCGGTCGCCTCATCGTAAATTGCCTCTGGCGCCCATGCCATCCCTGCATTGATCTCAGACGCCACATCCACCAATCTTGGCTCTGACCAGTTTACCAGATCCTCTGATTCCCAGATTACCAGCCCCTGGCTTCCCTGGGATGCCATCAATCCCCAATTGCCTCCGTATTTATAACTGTCAATATCCAGATCTGTGGCAATCAGATAAAATTTATCCCCCTCTGTGGAACGGATAATATAAGGGTCGCGTACCCCATAATCCCCTACATTGGACTCTGCCACAAACTGATTGTTATTTAACGCGGTCCAATCCACGCCGTTCTTGCTGATTCCAAAGAAAATCTGCTGGATTCCATCGTAACGTCCGGTGCCTGCATGTTCGTTAAAGTGGGCATAGAGATAACCTACATATTCCTCCTTGGAATTTGCAGCTTTTACCGTGACAGGATAGTCTGCCTCTTTCACTGCTTCCCCAAAGCTGGCTTTTACATGCAACGTTACCTGAGTATCTTCTGCCTGCCGGGTGACAACGCCTGCCGGGATATTCACTTCGTTGTAATATAACTCACAGGGAACTGCCTTGGTATTGATTACCGCTTCATTATTGGATGTCCATGTATATGTTACCCCGTCTTCATTTTCTGCCGGAAGGGTCAGGTTTCCAGTAACAATTTCTGGGATATGTACTTCGTCCAAAGCATTCTCCAGAATTTTTTCCGTCGGTGTATTTGCTAATACATGATCCTTGTATGCCTGTTTCACCTGGTCTGCACTCATAGCGTAATTATAAACGGTATAACCATCCAGTAATCCGGCAAACCCTTCTCCTTTCCCCCAGTTTGCCCTTCCGATATAAAAAACGCCATTCTCTCCGACAATGTTGCTCAAAGTGTTTGCATTTTCCACACATGATTTTTTCTGGTCATTGATGTACATGGTAGTTTGACCTGCTTCAATAACTACTGTAACCATTTTCCAGGTATCCACAATACTTTTTGTGGTTACTTCTGTTGACCTTCCATCTTTGTAACGCTCCACACGCATATTTGCCTGGTCAGAGATAGCAAAGTAAGTGGGAGCGTCTCCATTTACCCCGCTGCCATTGGGTGCAAGATATGCCGCCCAGTTGCACCCTGGCGTCTGCGGCGTTTTGCTCCAGTATGAAATTGTTACTGTGTCAAGACCTGTGAACTACCCATTGTCTAAAGCCAATGGGCTTCCTGCTTCTATGACCTCGCAACCTACTATCTCCACAGGCGTTAATTCGGGCTGCACCATCCCTATTTGTATTTTATTATCCTATGCTATTTGC
>CATOOV010000110.1 GCA_951801955.1 uncultured Lachnospiraceae bacterium | reverse complement strand
GCAAATAGCATAGGATAATAAAATACAAATAGGGATGGTGCAGCCCGAATTAACGCCTGTGGAGATAGTAGGTTGCGAGGTCATAGAAGCAGGAAGCCCATTGGCTTTAGACAATGGGTAGTTCACTAGGATTAGGATTAGACCTTATAAAGCTACGGATGCAGATACCATATTATCGTGGTGTCAGGATGAAAAAGCGTTTTACCAGTGGACAGCAGGCATACTTGGTACTTATCCTGTCACACAAAAAGAATTTTGTTTTGTAGAATCTCTAATGCCGTTTACTGCATTTGATGAAACAGGAATTGTGGGCTTCTTTACACTGAGAAATCCTGATGAGTCATTAGATGAACTGCGGTTTGGATTTGTTATCGTAAATCCTGACATGCGCGGAAAAGGGTATGGGAAAGGTATGCTTCTATTAGGGCTGAAATTTGTATTTGAAATGTATGGTGCAAAAAGGGCATCGCTGGGTGTATTTGAGAATAATCTCTCGGCTTATTACTGTTATAAAGCAGTTGGCTTTCGTGATGCAGTTTTAGATACAATGGAAAAATATTGCATATTGGGTGAAGAGTGGAAGTGCAGAGAAATGGTTATGTAATACCCTAAAGAACGATATATTACTGGCGTATGCTATAAGGCGTGGTGAGTGGGAAAATTCAAAGCAACAGATTTCCAGTTTCTTGGAGAAGTGTTTAGATTAAAAGAATCGTGGTTAAAAAAGGAGAAAAATATGAGGAAAACAATTTTATTTGTAATTTTGCAGCAATATGCAGATTGGGAAGCTGCTTATATTTCATCTGCAATTACTATGTTAGGGCAAGATAAATATGAGATAAAAACAGTATCTATATCGAAAGATTATGTTCAATCAATCGGTGGATTCAAGGTGTTGCCGGACTATGACATTACATCTGTTCCAGATGATTATGAAGCTCTTATTCTAATTGGGGGAATGACGTGGAGGAGCGAAAACACGCAGTCAATAAAGGTGCTGGTGGAAGATTGTTTTCAAAAAGGGAAATTGTTAGGTGGAATATGTGACGCTTCTGCATTTTTGGGCACAACAGGTATCTTGAACAATGTAGCTCATACAAGCAACGATCTGAATCATTTAAAACAATGGGCAGGAACTAACTACACTGGAGAAGCCAATTATATTGCGAAACAGGCGGTTTGTAATAAAAGCGTTATAACGGCTAATGGTACAGCGCCTTTAGAATTTGCAAAAGAGATTTTGCTTGCATTACACGTAGCTGATGAAAAAACAATAGCTGATTGGTACAATTTTCACAAATTAGGCGTCTATACTGCTCCAATGCCTAAAATGTAAATTCCAGTTGTTGGGAAGTAATATATAGAGAAATTGGTATTTATAAGAGGGCAAAAATGATCAGATTGGTTAGACCAACAGAAGCACTGAAAGAACAGGCAATAGAGTTCAAACAGGAATTTTTTGATCATGGGGAATTCGTCATTAACACAAGTGAATTATTTGATAAAACGGACGATTACAGAGAATGGTGCAAATAATAGAAGAAAAGGCTTTGCTACGGAAATGCTGCGGCAATTATTAGATGTTGCAAAAAAGACAGGTATGAAAGAACTGCACCTTTCTGTTGAAAAGAATAATGAGCCTTCGGTAAAGATAATCACTCGTAACGGTGGAGTTTATGAACGGAGTTTTGAATTTGATGGAGAACAAGCGGATATTTATAGAATCACCCTATAACTTCACGTTTGGCGGGAACTCCAGAGAGGATGCACAGAATGCCCCTCGCCCTTTACAATTTTTTCCCTTTTCTATGACGGTCGGTTTGTGAGCCATGAAATTCTGTCGGAGAAGAAGTTTGATAAAAATATAGCGGGCAAGGGGCTGTGAACTGGAGTTAAAGGAGCCAATAAATTTCAGGAAGCTTTAGGAGTAATACCCAAAATATCACCCGCAATTTGGCTGTTCGCCTTGAACATCGTTCCTGAAATAAGGATGCACGGATTTCCGTATCAAGACACTACAGCATCCTCTGCGTCAGGGAAAGTGCCGGGCATACGCTGAGATAGGTTAAACACAAAATCCTGTACGCTGAGAATGACGGTTTTTAGAGATTTTTTATCTCCGGCAGTGGCTTTTCCAATCAAAGCCAATCGTTTTTCGTTTGTAATATTTTTCATAGCTTTTTACCTGCTGTATTCTATTAGACAACTGAAAGACAGTAGTGTGATAAGAAAAATAAATTTTTTTATTTTATATTTCTTGCTTACTCTGCTTAGTTCTTCCATCTATTGATTTCTCTATGTTTTTTGGGATAAGCCAAGTGCCCTCATTTTTGCTGCCATCGCCATTTGTTCCGTACAGTTCATCCGTATCTCCCATAGGCATACCGCAGCACTGACAAAATTTCTGATTCATTTCATTCATTTTCTTTACCTCTTTCTGATGTGTTTAAAGTTTATATATAGCTCTATTGCTATGGTATTTAATATATCACACATATCCTGACACCTTTTGTCAGGGTGTATTTTTTCTATAAATTTCTTGTGCTTGTACAGCTAAAACACCTTTTAAATATTTTGGTTCGATTATTTCAACTTGTGCCCCAAATGAAAGCAGATAACCAATAAGCCATGGATCAACAGGCATCTCAGTATGAACAACCAGATCGCCGTTTTTTTGATATTCAATTTCGGTTCTGTCAAATTCATCATAGACACGATATGCAATTTCTTTTGAAAACAAAAGGACTATCTGATGGTAGGACTGTTGAAAATTATTTTTTTCTTCCGGATATGGTCTTGGTACAAATGTATTCTCTAATAATTCCAACTCTAATATGCGGTTTAGTTTGAATATGCGAAAATCCTGCTTTTCCATGCAAAATGCTTTCAAATACCATTCTTTTGATTTATAAGATATTTTTAATGGCTGGATGATTCTTGTACTTCTTTCACTGTTTGTGTTTTCATAAACGATTTTTAATTCTTTGTACTGAATGACTGCTGTTTTTAATATTTCAAATTTGGAGTTATCATAGGCACATTTTCCCCAGCGTGAAAAATCTATTTCCAGCCAATTTCTTGTATTTACATTGAAAAGTGCTGATAACTTTGTCAGTAGTTCTTTGCCGCCGGTATAACCTGTGGCAAATATACTTTGGAGCACCGTCAATACTTCCTGCTTTTCGTTTTCGGATAATATTGCCCTGTCCAAAATAAAATCCTGTAATAAATATATACCGCCATTTCTTCCTGGTTCAGTATAGATTGGAATACCTGCACTGCTTAATGCTTCCACGTCACGGTAAATTGTTCTTGGGGAAACTTCAAATTCAGCTGCTAATTCAGGAGCCGTAGCGTGTTCCCTGTCTAAAAGATAATATAAAATTTTGAATAAACGGCTATCTGACATCATTCCACCTCCCAAAATAAGAATACCATAAAAATCTTGGCATGGATTGACAAATTTTGCTAGGTTAAATGATTTATGAGCTATTATTTGATGAGTTTAGCAATGCTGTTTTTTGTATTACTCCCAACAGAAATACTTATTGGGATTACATACTCGCCGGCATTGCTAAATCTGATAAACTGAACCATTACAATAAGGACGGTTGGGAACTGGTTACTTGTTTTGCCTATCTGTGTATAGACGACCGACGCTGTGGTTATCGGATCCGCTACATCTATGTCCAATCGTTATATGGATGCGCCCAATCCTGTATATTAGGATTTGTTAGGGATGGTGGGCGATCAGGATTATTTTGTGATCACTACAAATGTGGAGCACTGCTTTCAAAAAGCTGGTTTTGATAAAAAGAGCTTGTTTTATACGCAGGGGGATTATGGTTTGTTCCAGTGCAGCGAGCCATGTTGTGAGGAAATATTTGACAACGAAGATTTGATCCGCCAAATGATGAAAGAGCAGAAAAACATGAGGTTTCCAACTGAATTGCACCCAAGAAAATCAAACGACAGGCTGTTTATCTCAATGGTGATATAGGAAAACAGTTGAAACCACCAATCCCAGCAATAACCATTGCGCCCATGCGGTAGTTAATGCCGGGAATGGTGAGGATCAGGGAATGGACTTTCTCATCCAAATTCTCTTAATGGCAGCTTCAATTTCATCAATCGAATCCAAGCACTTAGAGATAAGGCTGTGATCAGAATCTGAGAATTATGTAAAATACCATCCATCTTGTCTTATTTTTACCTAGAAACTTCTGTTGTGAGGATGATAGAGATACGAAGAAAATATGAATCATTTTCATTGATAGTTGTGCATGGGCTTATGTGCATGTTACAATATATCCAATACAGATGGGAAGATTTGGACTGTATTTTTGGAAGTAATGGATTTTATAATTTAGAATATGAGGAGGCAGACAAGGTGGCTATCACAGTAAACATTTATTATAACGGCGTGAATGGAAATGCAAGAAAGTTTGCGGAAGAAATGGTTTCAAGCGGCATTGTCAGTGACATTCGTGCGGAAGATGGAAATATGGGATATGAATACTTTTTTCCAATGAATGATAAGGAGACCGTGCTTTTAATTGATAGTTGGAAAGACCAGCATTCTATTGATGTTCACCATGCTTCTCCCATGATGGCAAAGATTACTGAACTCCGGGAGAAATATGGTCTGCATATGAGGGTAGAACGGTACGTGTCCGATGAAACCGGTATTCCAGCAGCAGATAAGGCATTTATAAAGGAATAAGGACGAAATACTCTGGATCAGGAGATGAAAACATTGAAGAAAATTCTTGTGGTACAGGGCGGCGGCAGGGCAAACGGAAATACGGCACAGCTTGTCAGCCATTTTGTAAAAGGGGCAGAAGAAAGCGGGCATTCGGTTGAAGTGGTTTCACTTATATTGAGAGATTTTATTGTATCGCAGAGGAAGATTCCAACCCACCATTGGGTGATATGCAAAATATTGGGTTAAGGACTGTGCCCTGCTTATGACTCCGGCAGATAATTTCTTCTGGACATTTGAGCAGGCAGCAAGGCAATAGAGTTGTGGGAGAATTAGAATGGCATTGTTTGGAAATATGGGAATGATTGACAGGGATTTGCCTGAAAGTCAAGGGAGCCGCAGATTGGCATTTTCATAACTGCACAGAGTCCAAATCAAATAGCGTTCATACTGGCAAAACAAGATCCCCCGTATAAATGGGGACCTTGCTCTGAAAAATCACTTTTTCAGTTTCAAACCATCCTTAAAAGCTTCGCCAACCCGTTCCGTTACCTTGTAATAACCATGGGTGTAAGGGTCAAAGGCAATGGCGTTTACCAGCGACATATCAACTTTGCCGTTTACCATCACGTTTTCATCTGCTGTAAGGTTGACGACTTTTCCGATTACGCCGCAGCCATATTTGCCATCTTGATATTCCACAAATTCACATTCCAGACACAGTGGGAATTCGTTGATGACAGGTGCGTCCACTGTTTCGGCTTTGCTGGCAGTGAGACCGCTGTTCTCGAATTTATTTGCAGTTTTGTTGCCAGACTCAACACCAAAATAGTCTGCCTCGACTACATGGGCAGCGTCAGCAATGCTTACCGTAAAAGCGCCTCTTGCTTTGATATTTTCTACTGTTTTGTGCGTTTCTGTTAGATTGAGGGCTACATTGCCCCTTTCCTGCATGGTACCCCATGCAGCATTCATGACATTAACGCTGCCGTCTTCATTGTAAGTTGCTACCATTAAAACAGGCATTGGGAAAATACCTTCTGTTATATTGATTTTTTTTCTCATTGCATTTACCTCGTTTCTTTTATGGGATTGACAGAACTTATGTCCATAAATATAATTATAGACGGTAACACAAAAAATACAAGTACTATTTTATACAAAAGGTACTATCGCAAAGGAAAGTGTAATATGATAAAGGATTATATTGAGAAGGCAAATTTTGAAGATACAGGATTCAGTTATACACTGTCACTGATATCCGGCAAGCACAAGATGGTTATCTTATACTGCCTGATGGAATTTAAAGTTGTACGGTTCAATGAATTAAAACGATATATAAAAAATGTGTCGGATAAAACGCTCAGCAACAATCTGAAGGAATTGGAAACAAACCAGCTCATTATCAGAAAAGAATATCCACAGATACCGCCAAAGGTTGAATACAGCCTGAGTAACAGGGGGGAATCCCTGATGGGTGTCTTAGAACAGTTATGTGTCTGGGGTGAACAGAATAGGGAGAGATAATATGTTTGTCAGAGAATACCAGCTGGCAGATTGCAGGGAAGTAACCAGATTATTTTATGATACGGTGCACAATGTAAATGCAAAAGATTATAATATAAGCTGTTGGAGAAGAAGAGCGAAAACTATTTTATGGAAATAGTTATGATAAATTTCTTAACACTTTTTTGAGGGCGCAGTTAAAATATTTTTCAAAAGATAAGGTATAATTATATCAAATGACATTGAGTAAGTGAAGGTTTGGGATTGTAGATATAAATGATAAAGGAGGATAATTCAAATGTATAATCCACAGCTTGAAACATTTATCCGTGTGGCAGATGCCGGCAGTTTTAATAAAGCAGCGGAGGAATCCTATATTACTCCGACAGCCGTCATAAAACAAATCAATCTTTTGGAAGCGTCTTTGGATGTAAAGCTGTTTGAGCGGACCCATAGGCAGGACAAACGCATGAGTAAATAAATTGTGAACACGCCCCTTTTCTGATAGAATAAAAGAAAAGGGGCGTGTTGTATGGAGGAATTATTACAGTGGATGGAGTATATCGAGGATATACGTCAGGAG
>CATOOV010000109.1 GCA_951801955.1 uncultured Lachnospiraceae bacterium | reverse complement strand
TGTGTGGCAACGATTATCTGGTACTTGCCGCCCCACATTTCCCTTGCCAGTTTCAATCCGATTTCATGGCACTGTTCGGGCGTTACCTCGTCTGGCTTGAAGCTCTGGTAGCCGTGCCATGCGATATATCCGCCTGTCTTTTGGTACTGTTTCTTTGTCAAAATCATCTGCTGTAATGTTGTTTCTTTCAGACAGTTGACTGCGGAAACATACTCTCCCTCATCTGTTTTTGACGGATTTCTCACATAGGAAAAAACGTCAAAGAAGTCCTGCAAATCTTGATTCGGCACGGTCTTTTCTGGGTTTTCTATATGGTCAATCACGTCTTTTACGCTCCCTTTGACATGCCATAGGCTCATTACCGCCATATCAGACCACCCCCTGTTCTGTCAATTCTTCTACGTTATACTGTTGCGGGAGAGTTGTTTTCTGTTGCAATTCTAAGATAAAATCCTCAATCTCCTTACAGATTTCAGCGGCGGTTGGATAGTAGGGAACACACTTTTTAAAGGCAGAATGTACCTCATAAAGTGTGTTCAGCAACGCCCAAAATTCTTTCTCTGGCTTCGGCTGCGGGGCATTTCCTTTGCACAACTGGCGCATAAATTCGGTAGCGGACAGACCGCAAGCGGCGGCGCACCGCTTTAATTTTTCATGTTCTTCCTCGTTCAATCGGACGGTAATCGGGACGTTCCGCACATCCATTTCTGATTTTTCTCTGCTCATTTTCCTTAATCCTCCAGTCTTAAATTCCTTTCTTCGGGGTATTCAGGGGCTGTCCCCTGAGTAAGTTATGCCCACTTGTTTTGTGTGGGCGGGATTGTGGCTGACACAATCCGATGCTCGCTATCTCTGTGGACAACGCCGCAGAGCATTTTTCTGTGCAGCCACCATTCTTCCATACCTGTCTTACCTTCCGAAAAGAAAATCCTATGTCCTTTCCACCTCCGTTCTGGATTCGGTTTCTCTTGACTTTTGGATAAACAAAAAAGCCGCTACACGACATCACGAATGACAGGAGTGTTTTCTCCTGCTCAGATTCGCAATGCTATGTAACGGCTTTGAAATTCAAAACCATGCTGCCATACGCCAGCCGAAAAAAGCAGCATACTTTCAGCGGCGGTCAGCCTTGTCCATTGGCTGACATTCCATTCTTCCATCTATGTGATATTTAATTTTCAATCTTCCAGTTTCCTCACGGGTATTTTAGAATACCATAGCGGCTGCACCCATGTCAAGATTTTGGGCAAACTTTTTAGTATTCCCTGTGGACAGGAATTTTATTCAATTAATTTTAAATTGGATGAGAGATTCTTATCTCCCATCCAATAGCCCACTGAAAAACCATCTATATTAGATGCTTATAAAATCTTCCGTAACTTTTTCCGCAGATGGTCTAACCTTGCATAGATAGCACCCGATGTCAATCCCACAAGCGAGGCAATTTCCTTAGTGGAATAGCCCTGCATTTTCAGCAGGATGATTTGCAGGGTACGCCTGTCCACCGTAAGCAATGCCCGATACAGAGTTTCGTCCTCAATCTCATCCAATAAATCGGCAACGGTCTTTACTTCGGTATTCCGTTCCCTATCTGCCATCCCCTCAAGGTATTCGCCGAAATCGCTTGTCCAATGGTAAAACCGCCTGTTGGAATTGAAGTCTGCCTTGTCGTCTGTGCGGATTTGCTCAATGGTGTTTTCGTCAATTCCATGTTCCCGCAATATTTTTTCCTCGGCTTCTTTCCAGATAAGCCATTTCCTGTTCTCCCGTCCGTTGTTGTATGCCATTCTTTTTTCCTCCAATCTGAAATTTTTGAAAATGTAAAAATCAGATTGGAAAGGCGGCGAACGGCAGCCAACAGCGGAAACAGCCCCTCGGCACATTCCGATAAAAAACGACAAAAGAAAAACCGCAAAGGCTCTGTGTCCTCTACGGTTATAAGTAATCTCAATTCTGTTAAGCGGAGATTCTACTTCTGGTTTCATGGTGAGAAGCAGCGTTGCATGGGCAGGGATTTTTTAACTGGCTTCCTGCCAATCCCCGATATGCTATGTATAAACCAACTCTGCGTTGCATGAGCAGATAGATTACTGCCCGAAAAAAGAACATAAAAAAATCCCTCCAAACTCTAAAACAGGTCTGGAGAGTGTCTGTTAAGTCTTTTGGGCATAGCAAAATCGCCCACCATACACCGTTTTTTTATATGGTGGGCGTTTGCCTTAAAACCTTATGAAATGAAACAGAGCCAACAAACTGTGATTTTATTTCACAAGTTCATCGGCTCTGCGTCTGTGCGTCTGGCTCTGTGATGACTGAAACATTTTGTTTTTCTACATTGATTAGCGTTTCCCGTCTGCATTTTGGGCAAAATAATGGAAACATCTTAAACTCTGTGTCTGGTCGTATTTTTATCCGTGTCTTGCTATTGCAGACAGGGCATAACAACCATTCCATCCTTTTGCGCTCGCTGTTATTTGTCATTTGGTTTATGGCTGCCTTCCTTTCGCAGTATAATACTGCTGACAATTCCCAAGCCACCTAATGCTGCGCACCATTTTGAAGAAAAAACCGCCCCTGCCGCAATTAAGCCAGCCCCTGCAATTAAGTTGCATACTGCGGCAGATTTTACCGCTTTTTTGCCAGGGTTTGGGAGCCTAACCGAAATGCCCAACGCTTCATTTAATTTCCCACAAGCTTGATTTACTTCTTTAATCATTCTCTGTCCTCCTAAAATATCAGCTGTATGCCATGATTTACAATGAGCAATGCCCCTACGCATATCACAATCCATGCGAGTGTGGATTTTTTCCCTTTTCTTTTGTTCAGTAACAAAAATACTGCTCCTGCCACAACCAGACAGATACCAACAATCAATGATACGATTGATATCATCTGCATGGCTTCTGCGTTAGGAACAGGTATAAAATTCGGAATTGGAAAATCCATACTTTCGCCCCCTTTCTTTTAATTGTTCAAATCAGATGCAACCATCCTGTGAAGTGCCATTGCTGAAAAAGCAATCCCAATAATGCCCAAAATTGTTGCGGCAACAGGCATTGACAGCAGCCCTGCATGGCAGCCCTGTGAATTGGATGCAATGACAACAATGACTATGGATGAAACAACCGTTGCAATCGTTGATTTCTTTATCATCCCAACATATAATGGGAAAAGCCCTAACATAATAGCTGAAATGGCTGTGACAGCCTGCACCCATATATCCCCCAAGCTGAATGTGACAAACACAAAATATTTGCTTGCAAGAAGAATACAGGCATATTGGAAGATATATGACACCGTGTGGAACAGGAGCATAATGCCGCAGACCAATAGGAGCTTTGCCAACATCAGCTTTGTTCGGTTTACTGGATAAGTATAAAGCAGGCTTATAGTCCTGTTCCTATATTCCTCAATTATAAATACGCAAAGAAAAACCGCTTCCCATACAATCAATGTTGCCCTTACAAGCATCAGTGCCAATGAAACAGTATCTAACTGGGCTGGGGGCAAGCCATTGAATGCAGGCATATTTCCGTTTTGGGTTAAAAGGCTGGACGTGAATGCACTCAGTAAAAAAATGATAATGTTAGCCGCAGCCAGCCCAAACATATGCGGCTTTAAAAGCACTTTCCTAATTTCCAGAGAAATAAGGTTCTTCACCTTTTCCACCTCCTCCCAGCAAATCCAGATAATAATCTTCAAGCCCTATCCCCTTTTTGCATATTTCATCCATAGAAATTTCCCCAAGCATAGCACCGTGGTCAATCATGCCAATGGTATCTGCGATTTTAGATAGTTCGTCAAGGATATGGCTTGATATCAAAATGCTTGTGCCATGCTCTTTATTGATTCGCAATAACAGTTCCCGAATATGTATGATTCCCTGCGGGTCTAAACCATTGATAGGCTCGTCAAGTATAAGCAGTTCTGGTCTTGTGAGGAAAGCCCTTGCAAGGGCAAGCCGCTGTTTCATCCCTAAAGAAAATTTTCCTACGGCTTTATTGCCTGTTTCTGAAATCCCCAGCAATGACAGGGTTTCCCCGATATTTTCATATCCTGCGCCCATATATCTGCAATGCAGTTCCAAGTTGTCATAAGCCGACAAATGGTTATAAAAAACAGGGCTTTCGATAATGCTTCCAATATGGGAAAAAACAGGGCTGTTTCCGCCTGCAACACGCTCGCCTAGCAAACATACCGTTCCACAGTCGGGGCGTATGATATGGTACAGCGTCTTCATCAGTGACGTTTTCCCCGCCCCGTTTGCCCCTAAAAATCCATAAATCTCACCCTGTTTTACCCTCATGCAGATATTTTTCAGTATGGGGCAGCCATCTATGGATTTTGATAAATTCTGAACTTCAACCGCATATGTCATTCGTGCGCCCCCTTTTCAGAAAGCAGCCGCCTTTTAAAGATAAAAGTTGTTTTCTGCGCAAGCCCGATAAGGGAATATTGCGAACTGCCTATGTATGGGCAGGCAAAAGACGTTGTCAGTTCCCATCCGTCTTTGCCATACTGGTTTAACTTGTCTGCCAGCAGGCTGTCTGGTTTATCAGTTTCCTTGCTGTCAACAAACATTATTTTGTACTCAAATTTCTCCATAAAGACCTCCTTCATTTAAAAATATCAGCCACAAGGCTGTCCACCATGAACTCAAAAACAGCAAAATAGTCACAGGTGACAGAAAGTGTCTCTTTTGCATTGATAGTAGATAGCAATGCACTCAATATCCCATACGCCTTAGATTCTTCCATTTTCAGTTCAAGGCTGGCGGCGCGGACTGCCTGCCTGAAAAAATCGAAGCTGTCAAATTTAACTTTTTTTATTGTTTCTTCTGGCAGTTTTGTGATAAAGGATTGGAAATCTGGCGTATTGACGTTATACAGGAAAGGCTTGCTGTCATATTCCTTAAAAAGCTCTTTCATTGATTCGGCAAATCCGTCCTTTGTCCGTCTGTCCCTGTTAATCGCAAAAATCTTTTCTTCCAACCTCCTTTGTATGGTTTCGATTGTTTCAAAAAACAAATCTTCTTTGGTTGGGTACAGCGTATAAAATGTTCCGACTGATATCCCCGCTTTCTCACACAGGCTTTTAATGCTTGTCTTTTTATACCCCTGTGTTATCCAGCATTCTTCGCATAATTCTTTCAGCCTTTTGCGAATATTCTCTTTGTCAGTATCTGAAAGCACTGGCTTTGATGGCATGTCTGTTTCTCTCCTTCCTGAATTATATTTACGAATATTCTTATATAATGTTCGTAAATATAATAACATTCTCTAGGGATATTGTCAAGAAAAAGACTTATTAAAAAAATGACGGTAAAAATATGACGGGCATTTGCCTTATAACCTTATGAAATATAATTGAGCCAATGAACTGTGACGATAGGGCAGCATGTCCATTCTTTTTTAGACATAAAAGCACCCCAACGATTCACTTTATATTTTGGCAGTTTAAACAAGAGTATGGTTACACCTATGAAAAGCATACTCATGCCAATAATTCCTGTTGACATTGGGTTAAGTAAAGTGCTTTGTATAAAAGTTTACATCCAAAAAAAATATGCATCACCTTTTTCTGCGGTATAACCTATATTCATTTCGGTCTTACAGATAAAAAGGCGATAGAGCTTCTTTTACTCCATCGCCTTTTTATTATGCGTAGATAATTTCTTCGTTCACAATCTCCATCGCACATGCCCTTATGTTATTTAAGCGTTGTACCCATTCTAAGGCGTTTTCTGCCTTTAGTTGTTCTGTTATACCCTGTGCCTGCTTCATATCCTCTATGAGCCTTTTAAATCGTTCCTGTGCCTGCCTGTCAATGTTGGCAAGGTAGGCGTTGAGTTTACCGCTTGTGAGAAGATTCGTGTATGTAACCTTGTGGTACTGTTTCAGATAGTCCAGATGCCGCTGTCCCCATGTGCCTATCGGCTGTTCTTCTTCGGCGGGTAAAGCTATACATGGAATTAGATAATCGCCTTTCCGTTCGTATTTGCCGCCCAGTTCCTCAAATAATATATTTGCCATTTTCTGTTACCTCCAGATAAAATATTCACTCCACACTCTTGTGTCTGTTGTCTTAAACAAAATTTTGAGTTTTCTCCTTATCTGGTTTCATTCATGGGTCAATGATATATCTCCCGAACCCGTTTCTACAGACAGGGAATCATAGCTATTTATGTTGCTTGTATTCACTTCGCCAGAATCCGTCGAAACAGCAGCCTTTCCAACAACTGTATTTTTCATGGTAACATATGCGGATTCTGTATTGATATTAGAATCCGTGCATGAAGCATCTGTTATTTTAATATCGCCTGATAGAGATTTTATTTTTGCACTTTCAGCTATGAAATCAGACATCGTTACATAGCCAGACTGGTTGTTCAAGGACAAAGCGGAAATGCTGACCGCTTCCAACTCCATCTCTCCCGAACCATTGTTAATGGCTAAGGAAACAGCATTATCTTTAGGAATATACAATATTATCTTCCCTGCTTCGCCAAATGAGAATTGCTCCGCCAGATTTTTGTCCGTATCATCACCCTGCTGTACCATTAGTTTTCCATCTTTCTGCGCAACCTGCATATCATGGTCATCTTCGACTTTCCCCTCGCAGGCTATGTGTACTTTGTCATCACTGGAAGCCATCACTTTTAAATTCCAAGAGGAAATATCCAATACAATTTCTGAAATACCTTCCACCGAAAATTCCTCGTTAGAATCTATTTTTTCCTTGTTCCCGCATCCGCATATGCCAAAAGCTATCACTAAAATCTCTGCTAACAGTATTCTTTTCATATTCATACCCCCGCCCCCTACATTAAATCTTTGCTTTCCACATTTACGATTGACAAAGCGGCAAAAAGCAAAGAAATAGCCGTCAAAATAATAGGAAATACTGCGTTGCCTGCCATTGTGAAATCGCCAATGTTCGCCTGCGTGAGAAAAACCAGCAAAAATGAAGTGACAATCGTTGCCTTTGAAGATTTTAAAGCCATCCCGACAAACAGGGCAATAAAGCTCATGCTGACGATTACCACTGATTTTAGTATCAGTTGTATATAAAATGACAGGCTGCCTATTGAAAAATCAACAGCAAAGGATG
>CATOOV010000108.1 GCA_951801955.1 uncultured Lachnospiraceae bacterium | reverse complement strand
CGATTTTCTTTTTAAATTCTGGTTCATAGACTTTTGTTTTTGGCATGTATAACACCTTCCTTTGCATTGATTGGAGTATATCATGTATTTCCCATTTGGTGTTACAACTTTATTATACCAGCTCACCTAATTGGACCGCGCGCAGGAAAGAAAGGAAATTTTAGATTTGCCCGCTGTTTGCCAGCCTATTTGCCTCCCGCTCCACAACCTTGTCCACGCCATAGGCGGTAGGCTCACCATTTACCGCCATTTGATAAAATTTTAAATATTCCCTTGCCGTTCCCTGCATTCCTTTATCCATGTTTACAAGCAAGGAATCTGCATCAATCAACCTCATTTTCCCTTACCCCTTTCCACTTCTCCACCTGGCTACAGCTATTCAGCAGTTCCACATATTTCACCGACATTTCCCCATTCTTTTTCTGATATGGCTGTTTCCCTGTGATGCGGTAGCCAGTAATCATGCGGTCCTGCTGTTCGCTGCAGGATTGGTATGTATTGATTTTATAGATATAGCCACGCTGTATCAGTGCTTTTTGCAGTTTGTTTGTTGTCTGCTTTATGTTCATGGCGCTTTGCTTTCTCCCACCTCAATCTGCAAATGCTTTCTGCCTGTCATTCATATTCTTTCACGCTCTGTAATATCTTTAAATCCGATACCTTTCAACATTTCAGCAAATTCTTGAACCGTAGGATTTAATTCTTCAATCTGAATCCTGCCCATAAGGCCAATCAGTTCCGGCATATGGCTCAACACTTCCCATGAATCATCATAGGCTCTTAACTGAATCCCGATATTATCCCAAACAACCCGAAACGCTCCGTCGCAACTGCCGTTCTCATAATACATGCCTATGTATATGTGTGGTTCTCCTGAAACCACATCTTTGTACCATGTCTCATATGGAATAATGAATGCTTTAATACTTTCGTCCATTTCCCTATCCTTTCCCCGTCATTCGCCCATTTCTTTCAATGCGGCTTCGGCTGATTCTTTGGTGGGGAAAACAGACTTTCCAATTTCAAAGATTTTGCAAGATGATTCCGCTGTTTCCTCAAGTATGTAATAGGATTTGCTTTCACATTCTTCGCAACGCCCCTTATAGCACAGCCCAGCTTTATTGTTGCTATTCTTTCCGCAACAATATTCAATAGAATAGATTGGAGTTTTGGGGCTTATTGGCAGTTTCAGAAGTTTTCCTTGTTCCTCTAAGTCTTTATATTCTCTCCATTGCGAAATAATTGTCTTTATGTCGGACACAAAATCAACACGGTCTACTGGCATAAAAAGCCTTCCGAGCATATCTGGTATTGTATCAACAAAATTGATAATGTCTTTTATATTTCTCATATTTCCCTTTCCCTCCACAATCCCCCTAATTCCCCTAATGATATTGTACTGGAAATTTTAGGGGGATAGTTTGTACCAAATCAACACTCAATAAAATCAAACAATTCCATCTGTCCCTTCACAGCACTTTCCTTCCTCTTTCTGCATTCCTTGTACTCATTGTATTTTTTACGGTACCCATAACTTTTCCCAAATATGTTCCATGCGGCCCTTACAACGTTTGGTTCATATGGCCGTATCAATTCAAGATCATCTACAGCTTTATATGATATTGGGCATCCGCAGCATCCGGTCCTGGTCAAACCGTAAACCTCATATGCGTCAGAATACTTTATTCCGTACCGTTCTTTGTACCATGCCCTATCGTGGTCTGAAACGTAATACAAAGGACGAAGACGATATTGGCCGCTGCCCGTTTCTGTAAAACACAATGCCTTACTGTCTTTGCGTGGGACAGACCTCATGCCGCCCTCATCCCTGCGTTCCCCGGTGATTACCATGTCGAAATCTTTTTGTACCCGATGCGCAACCTGCTTTTTACAATAATCACAACACTGTGCGCTTATCTTGAAATCTGGTGGATTCTCCCTGATGAAATCCAGCATATACTTTGACGAATTTATTACCAGTTGGATGTTTGGCCGTGGCTCCCCGGCAGAATTGCAGCAGCATAGGAAGTTGATCAGGCTTTCACACTTTGGGTAGCGTCCTTTCAGCTCCCTCCTCTTTGCTGCCTTGTCCATGGCTTCCTCGTATTCCTGCACGATGGATAGTGGGATTCTTTTTTTCTGCCATTCAGACAATCCAGCAGACATGATTTTTGACACGAATGGTATTCCATATTTTCTCGCCGACTCCACAATATTTATCTTTGGTCGGTACTCCACGATTTCCACCCCATATTTCTCAGCGGTGGACCTTACATGGTCTTTTGTTGCTTTCATTTCCAACCCAGTATTGAAAAATGCATATTTGACTGGTGGAAGGTTGAATACCGTTCTCGTCCTTTCAATCAGGTCAATTAAAATATCACTATCTGCACCCCCAGAATAGGAACAGATTGCCTTTGGATGCCCCCTTAATCTTTTGGCAATAATGCTTGTGATCGCCTGAAATTTTTCCGGCGCGTCAAAGTCTGCATAATCCGGTCTGCCTGTATATACCCTACTTCTAAATTGTTCACTCATTTATTCAAGAAGCCCGTGTACACGTCACCCCGGCCGGAGGCTTGGCTCCTTCCTGTTTATTTCTAAATTTCAATCCTATTTTTTTAATATTTTATGGATATACCTGCCCAAGCCTGCCTTTTACCAGGGCAAGCTCTTTTATCCCTGCTGCCTGGGCAAGCGCAATCTCCTGCTGCATCCCTTCGGAGATTCCATACCGGCCCCCGACCAGGATATACTGGCAGTGCTTTAACAGCTCCCTGCCTGCCGCAAGCCCCATCCCCCGCTCCTTTGGATCATTGTCATCAAGCACCTGGGTCAGGTAAAGGTGCGGCGTGACTGGTGTATAGCCATACTTGAGCACTGCCCTAGTCAACTCTTTTGCATATGTCGCGTTTCTTTCTGCCTCTCCGCGGTAGGGGCTGCAGACATATACCAAGTTATTTCCCATGCTTCTTTCCTCCTGTAAATTTTTCAGATTCCTTTCTCTCCAAATTCCCGCACCTATTGGTACCGACCATGTCAAAGGTTGGCTTGCATTTGCGCTTCATGAGTGGCAAATTCGGGAAATTGTGTCCGTCAACATCTACCAACCCTATTCTCATCCCTTACACCACCCCCAGGTCAAAAAACGTCATCTGGTAGTCTGGCTGGAAGTTCATCCATAGCACTTCCTTCTTTTTCCCGCATGTCTGGGAATGGCATGTGGTTTCCATCCGTCCCCAGCTTCCAAGCATGTCCTGGTACAACTTTGTACCATACCCACTGATTAAGGCATACCCTTTGTGCTGCAGCAGTGTTTCCAAGAGTTCCTGGTGCGCTTTCTCATCCATCTCACAGCGGTACTGCCTCCCATGCCTGGTTTCCAGCATATATGGTGGGTCACAGTAGACCAGGACATTTTCATAATTGAATTTTTTGATAATTTCCACCGCTGGCCGGCACTCAATCTGTACGCCCCTGAGCCGCCCTGCTGCCTGCATGATCTTCTCCGGCAGCCCGCACCAATCCTGCGCTGAATATGCCCTTTCCCTGCCCTGGATGTCATTTTTCCAGCCGACCTTTTCGCCATTGGTACGGAACCCATGCCCCATGTTGAGGCGTATGTAGAAATTCACCGCTTTCTGCAGGCTGTCTTTTGGAACTGCTGCAAAGGCACCCTCATAGGCCTGCCTGGCATATGGCGTCCAATATATCTCGTGAGCCAGCTTTTCTGGGTCGTTTTTCACCCACTGGAACAGGTTTATAACATTCCCATCCAGGTCGTTCACTGTCTCAATGCGGGAACGGGGCTTGTTGAAAAGCACGGCACCGCTGCCAAAGAACGGCTCCAGGTAGCTGTGGTGTTTTGGGAACTGGCTAATGATCCAGTTTGCCAAGGACCATTTGCTTCCCGGATATTTCATGACTGCTTTCATCGTTTTTTGTTGCCCCCTTCCACCGCCATGGGATAGTGTTTCATGATCTTTGCAATCAGGCGGTACTCTTTTTCCATCTCCGCTAACTTTTGGTCAAGCTCCTCCAGCCTTTTAGACAGGATGCAGCAGTACTCTTTGTCGCTCAACTCGCGCCTTATCCTTTTTCCTCTCGGAAACGGGAAATACCTGACCTTTTCACCGCCATGCAGCAGGATTTCGACAACCTGCCCCTCTTCCAAACTGTTTAACTGTGCTAATATCCCCACCTGCTGATTTTTGTATTTTGCCGCCCGGTATTCCCTGCATATCTCATGCTCTGTCAATTAAACGCCACCTCCTGCCGGATGCCCTAACAGTTTCTTTTCTAGGTCATCCATGTCATATTCCCGCTGGGGGAAGTTGTTGAAGCTGTTCTTTTTTGTCTGCCCCTTTGGGCTTTGCTTTGTATAATTTGCATCCAGGTAGTCAACATACCCGCTGTTAAAGAACGTGCTGCCATTCTGGTAATGCAGGTAGTCAACACTTTCCACATACTGCTTATATCGCTCAATTGCTCTTGCCATCTCCTCAAACCCGATCTTAAGCAGTTTCATTTTCTGCGCATCTGACACCTTGCCTTTCCCCCTCTTTACTGGATACAACTTCCAGAGCCGCTCAAACAGTGCCAAAGCGTCAGCTTTGCACAGATTGTTTTTATTCTCTTCTCTACTCTTCTCTACTCTTCTCTGTCTATTCCTTCCGCCGGAAATTGGATTTCTTCCGCCGGAAATGGTATTTATCGCCACATTAGACCTGTTTTTTGGCACCTCAATTAAAAGGTACTCTTTTTTCAGATCAACAGCTTCCCGCTTGGCTGTAGCTTTCAGGTATTGCTTCTGCACCCCGGGGGACGTAAGAATACCGTACTCTTTAAAAAGCCTCTCTGAAAAAATGCCCCTCCTGACACAAGCGGACAATATATCCCGTAAGAGTTGTAAGGAACCGTTATTCAAACCATTCTCTGACGCAAATAAAAGTTCCTGGTCCTTGGTCCATTCACAGTAATAACCATGCCCCCCATAAATCTCTTGGAGAAGCTTGACAAAAACTGCAAATCCTTTCAGCCCATACTCCGCTTGTATCAACCTGACTTTCTCATCCATGTGGCAGTCTAGTTCAAAGTAATCAAGGTTTGCTTTGTTCCCTCTTCCTGCCATTCTTCCTCCTGCCTGCTGCCTTCCCACCACCGCAACCGGGTTTTCCCCGGCAGGGATGGCTGGATGCCCCGCAGCTATTTATTATTCAAACAAGGAATTTTTGCCGCCGCCCCAACCAGAAATTTGACAGGGGCGGGAGCCTGCCTTGCACATGATGCTCCAAGGTAGCTTCATAAGCCCCCTTGTCCAAGTATCAAGATGCCATTTTACCAAGAATAGGCTCCTTGATTTCCTATCTTAAATATAATTCTTGCCATATGCCTTCTTTGCAAAGGCTTTGCAGGTATCTCTTGTATTTCTTTTTTTTGTTCGGTTCCCAGCCACACAATAGCCGTTGCATACTGGATGGTATGTGCTCCCGCTTCTGATGTAATACTGCTTGAAATTACTGCAATACTCGCAGTTCTTGGGAAGCCCGACTGTACCTCCACAAATATCCTGTAAGACTTTTACCTGCTCTTTTAACTCCGTGTTTTCCTTCTCTAACGCTTGTACTTTTTCTGCAATCATAGAAATTACCTCCTATATTTACGTGCGATATGCACCTTATTTTTTTTAATATTATACAGTACAATTTGCACGTAAAATAATTCTTGACTACGTGCAAATTGTGCACAATACAAGGAGGTTTCAATGTTCAATAAACGACTTCGTGGAATGCGAATGAAACGAGGATTTACACAACAAAAATTAGCAGATAAATTAAATATCGCATTACGTTCCTACCAATGTTATGAAACAGGTACTCGTCGCCCATCATACGAACTTCTTATTCAAATTGGAGATATTCTTCATGTATCTATTGATTTTCTTCTAGGTCGGGATGATTTTCTTCAGTCTCTCGGAGTTTCCGTTGATGAATACCAGTAATATCTTCCAGTGCATCCCAAATAGAAAAATCTCCTGTCCTGTCCCCTGCCTCTATATTTTGATAATATCTAAGGCTGATTTCTAACTTGTCCGCCATCTGCTGTTGTCTCATGCCCGCCTTCTGGCGGCTTCTTTCAAATTTTTTCTCATATTAAATTTATCCCTTTTGGTCGCACATCCGCAAATACCCATGCTTGTTACAGGTAAGATTTCCCGTAACGTGCCCGGAACTGCTCCCTGCTGCCCACCTTGGACTCATAGACCGCCTGCCCCAGCATCTTCGACAAACGCTCCGCCATCGGGTTGTCATGGATGCGCCCAATGGTCTTTCCCATGTTATGGCACTGGTTGCAGGCTGGCACCTTCAAGCCGTCTTCCTCTGCAAGTTGCCGGATGCCCTGCCCAAACAGCAAATGGTGTTCACACTCTGCAGGTCCGCCACAGAAGAAGCAAATATGCCTATAGTCTGTTACTATGCTTTTTGCCATGTCTTTCCACCCCTGTTTTTCTTTTTCGGTTCCACCCTGGCAAACACCATCCCATCCTTCTCCGTCAACTTGATGTCAAAAGGGTTGTACCTTCCTTTCAAACGGACCGACGTGTGGTGGTAATTCCCCTGCTTGTCCTGGTAATAGGCGATCCGGTACTTCTTGTTCTGCACCATGCCAACCAGTTCCCAGCCTTCCAAGGGCTTCCCTTCAAAATATACCGACTGGTCTTGGATTTCCCGCGTAATTGTTCCCATGGCTTCCTGGTCTTTCACTGCCATGCCTCCTTCCTTCTCTATTCCTCATTTTGCAACAAGGATACCTTTCTAAATGTCAATCCCTTCCACTTCGGCAAAACGTTTTGCGTTGATGAAATATACCCATTTCCCAGGCTTTTTTATAGCATACCCCCATGGGAAAACCCCTTGCTGCAGACCGCTGGCAATGGAATCATAACTCATCCCCATCACCCTTGCGGCATCCACTGGCAACAACCTTGGAATTTTTGCTTTCTTGAGTGCAGCATAATTAAATCTTTCGTCACTGAAATAATCTGCTCTAAGACCCAAAGATGCTGCCATCTCTTGCATTCTTTCCTCAGTTGGCACATTTTTACCTGACAGGTATTGACTGATACAGCTTTTCGCCAATCCTGTCATACAAACAACTTGCGTTTGTGTTATGCCCAACTCTTCCATAGCCTTTCTTAATTTTTTACTGAATTCCATATGTTTCCTCACCTTCCTCCTTTAGTGTTGGCTGTTTGGGTGAAAACCTATAAAGTTACATTCATATCCTCCACTTGCTCTTCAAATAATGTTTTGTGCATCTTCTGATTTTCTCTTGAAAAAAGAACTCCCTTTTCGGAAAAGTGTGCCCACTGTATATTGACCTGTCTTTCCATGCATGTCTTTGCCCATATCCCTTGTCTCCTCTACGCTTCCTTTACTTACTCCCTTTTCGGAAAAGTGTTCCTACTGTATATTTACCTCTCTTTCTGTGTATGTTCATACAAGTTGCCCGGATACTGTCTTGGATTCTTCTTTCAGAGAAGCCAGCCCACGACTAATTAAATC
>CATOOV010000107.1 GCA_951801955.1 uncultured Lachnospiraceae bacterium | reverse complement strand
TGGGTGCCCGTGTGCATAAAAAGAACGAGTGATAAAACACTCGTTCTTTTTATGCCGCATAATCAATATTTGCACCCTTAAATTTTGCAGCGTCAAGCTGTTTTTGATTCTTGGTGTACGGATTATCTTCATTAGAATATTTAATCATAGTGTTGGTAACACCACCAGATACATAAGTACGTCCGCATTCAGGACAGATAGAAGTATGAATTGCCACAGAGGCATTCAATACTTTGCCATCTTTTTGGGCAGCTTTTTTGTATGCGTTAGATATATGTTCTCCTTCATGTGCGCGCACTCTTGAACCGGCTGACTCTGGTGAGATATGGGATGCTGTTTTAAAAGAGACATTCTCGTCAGAACCATCTTGGTATTTGCGGTTGGAGCAAGTTTCACAGTCTTCTGGTGAGGAGCGCTTTCCGGGTTTTTTGACCTTGTCAGGGTCGGCGCTGGGGTCTACAGCATTTGGATTGTCAATGTCTTCTGTCGGTTTGACAGATGGATAGACAGAATTTGTATACATGGGGTAATTGGGATACAATCCCGAAAAATTGCCAATTGTCATATGACAGACCTCCTTTTCATAGTCATATATTCTAATATATTTTTCTACAGTATAACATAAAAGTATTTCTATGGGAATAGTAAAAACGCTCTTTATGCCGAAACATAAAGAGCGTTAAAATTATTTCTGATTAATAGCCGCCTGTGCTGCCATTGACTAATGTAGGACTCTCGATTAGGCTAACTGTTGGGTCATTTTTACGACCAGCGACCTGTAATTTCAGGTCATCATCAAATATATTCAATTTCCAAACAAAACAATCAGGATAAACTATAATCTCTTTTACGAAAGCATCTATCACTTCCTCCGGTATGCTATGAGTTGAAAAATTAAAATCTTGTTCTAACCCATATTTCAACACCTGCAACCGATTTTCGTATTCTTCGTCAGACACTTCCTCGTCAACTTGATATGATTCCAGTATTTTTTGATACTTGGCTTTGTCCTCAAACAAAGACTTTTTCTTTTCTTCAAATTTTGCCCTGTCAATCTCGCCAGCCATTCTCATATCAACTAAATTATCATATTTTTTATCCACTATCGCAATTTTTCTTGAAATTTCCTCAATCTCTCCTTGAAAATCAACCTCCCTGTCATCCATGAAATGCTTTTCAAGCATTTCATTCGCTATCTGAATTATGCTGCTCCTGTCCTGCCAAAACTTTTGAAAGACCACATCCGCCATTGCCCCTAACTTCCACCCTGGCACCATTGGCGAATCACATATCCCCTCTAAATCCAATCCTTTCTTGGTTCTGGTAGCTATGCTTCCAGTCCTGATCTGTGAATAACATTGGTAACAGTATTGCGGAATGCCATTTACCCTTCGCCATACCCGCCTATTCATAGAAGCACCGCAGTAACATCTTAATTTCTTGCACCAAACATCATTTGCTTTATGCTTTCCCCTGCGCCCTCTATTATTAACGGAACAGGTCTTAGCATCAAGCATCTTTCTGACTTTTTCAAATTCTTCCTTTGTGATAATTGGCTGATGTTTTCCCTCTACTGCAATTTGCTCAACTTCTCCCCAATTTCTGATTTTCTTTTGTTCCAGATAATCGGGAACATATTCTTTCCTATACACGATAATACCACAATAGAATGGATTATTCAAAACCCTGCTTATGTATGACGAATACCACCGTGTCAGTCCTGATGAGGTTGTTCTTCCTGCCGCCTCAAGCGCAAACTGTATCTTCCGCATCCCCATTCCATCTAAGTACATATCATAAATCATGCGGACTGTTTTCGCCTGCTCTTCATTGATTACAAATTCTTTTCCAACCCTATCGTATCCTAAAATATTTCCATTTCCATATGGCACTCCATTTTGAAATGAAATCATCTGTCCGGCTTTCACACGGGTAGATGTTTTTTTACTTTCATTTTGAGCCAACGTAGCCATGATTGTCAAGCGAAGTTCCCCATCATCGTCATTCATTGTCCAAATATTATCCTCTGTAAAGTATACTTCAACCCCATACTTTTTAAGTATCCTTGTCTGCTGTAAAGTATCTACCGTATTTCTTGCAAAACGTGATACCTCTCTGGTAACAATCAAATCAAAACAACCATTTTTCGCATCATCCATCATTTCAAGAAAACTCTGTCTTTTGTTGACAGATGTTCCGGTTATGCCCTCATCGACATACCTTTTATACAGCTTCCAATCTGGGTGAAATTGGAACAGATTATCATAATATTGAACTTGATTTTCCAGAGCAGATATTTGGGCTTCATGTTCGGTAGAAACTCTCGCATATATAGCAACTTTTCTTTCACTCATATATCCGCCTCCGTTTTCCTACATTGTTCCTATATGATTATATTACCACAAGATTTCCCGATTGGCAACAGATATTTTGCCAATCGTTTCTTTTTTTATATTTTTATAGACAAGCTCTGATATTTTCCCCTCATTATAGAGGTGTCTTATCAAGGCTAACGCAATTATCCTATCTGCATCTCTCTCGCTTGTCTTACCACTTGTTTCATTTTTCAAAATAATCTCCTTTCCATGCTGCACAATTTTATCTGCCCATGACAGACAAGAATCAAGTTCCCGGCTCTCATCAGCAGACAAAACTTCACTCCAAACTCTTTCAAAAAACACATACAGGTGACAGTTCATTACACTGTCCACATCGGTATCGCACCGTCACTCCAAACTGACCGGAAAACCCGGAAGTATCATTATCAAAGATATGCCTCATAGCCTCATGCAACTGCTGCACTTTTCGCCAGACATTCATCGCTCACTGCCTTAACTTCAATACCAGATTTCAGTATTCCCTCGTATGCACTTCCAGACAAAAATGGAAGCAGGCAGTTCTTGGCGTGTCCGCATAGCGGCTCCGCACATCCCACACGTCCCGTATGTATTTGCATATTCAATTATCAAGGTACACACGCCAACCTGCGTTGACGGGCAGAAATCCCTCTGCCTGTTTTGGATAAAATCATCTTTGGACTTGCCAGCCCAAAAAGCACATAAGCACTCTCCGCCTGCTATGAACGGTTCTATAAAGATTATGTGCTTTAGCGGAATGGCAAGTTCATAATTCCAGTTTATCAGGGCCGTATTTATGTATGATCTGTAACAGGATTTTCTTTTGTGACCCCTGCGCCTGTCCGTATATTTCACGCAGGGTTTTTAACTCATCAGCGGAAAGGGTATTCACATAAGGCTTGTAATCCTCCCCTATAAAAATCCCTCCATCCCCTCCCTGCTTTGTATAAATCGGGTATCCGGGAGATAAAGCCTGAATATCTTTTTGTATCGTGCGGGTAGTGACACCAAATTCGTCCGCCAGTTCCCTTGCCGTTGTACGCCGCCGGATAATCAGAATGTTAATGATTTCCGTCCTGCGGTCTGCTGTATTCATGCTTCACCCCCCTTCTGCTAATTCTCCAGTTACATTGTAAAAAATGAACCCGAACAATCCGTTCCTATTCAAAAAATAATTTTAAAAATTTTCTGTTCTATCTGGCTCCGCTCTTTTGACAGCCGCCACATACTTTTTCTTCTGCTATCTCTTGTTGACTTTCCCCCTGCCGCTTGTTAAAATCTTTAGTGGATAGAATCAACACTTCATCAACAGACACTCAAACTGCTATGAGCCGGAACAGGGAAACTCTGCCCTGTTCTGGTTGTGGCAGTTTTTTATTTGCCAAAACAACCCCCAAAGCCAAATATCCGAAAGGCTTTACAAAAGCAGGGGCGGAAACGCCCTTATGTGTTGTAAGACGCTCGCCTAAGCTCGCACAACACGCAAATTCCCTACGGGTAATTTGCCACGAATAGCAAGCACTGCCTATGGACGTCCATAGGCTTCAATTTCCCCAAGTTCCTCCAAGTGGGAACCTGAGAAAATTGGCTTGCAGAGGGCATATCCCCCTGACCCCCTTTGCGCTCCAAAATCCCCAAATTACCTCTGCGGAATTTCTGGATTTTTACGCTTGAAAAAACCTCCCGCCGGATACGGCATATTAAAAAAACAATCCATTTTTAGCGAAAGGAGCTTCCCAAACAATGGAGAACCGAGAACGTCAAAACCGCCTAACACTCCGTCTAAGTGATGATGAACTTTACATATTGGAGCAGAAATGCAAAGCCTCCAATATGAAAGACAAATCCTCTTTCCTCCGGCATCTGATTTTGTACGGCTATGTCTATGACATTGACTATTCAGAGCTGCGGGAATACAACTCTGTGCTTGCCAGAATCGGGAACAATCTGAACCAGATTGCAAAGCGCATGAATGCCACGGGCAACGTATACAAAGCCGATGTAAATGAAGTAAAGGAGCTGATGCAAAAGGTATGGCATACACAAAAATCCATGCTGTCACGGCAACCGTCAGTAAAGCAGTAGACTACATCTGCAACCCCGACAAAACCGACGAGGGCATACTAATTTCTTCCTACGGCTGTAGTCCCGAAACCGCCGCCTATGATTTCAAATTTGCCCTGTCAAAAACCAGCCAATCCGACCCAAACAAAGCCTATCATTTGATACAATCCTTTCTCCCCGGTGAGGTTACTTATAAGGAGGCCCACCAGATAGGCGTGGAGCTTGCTGACAGACTTTTAGAGGGAAAATACTCCTATGTTGTCAGCACCCATATAGATAAAGGACACGTCCACAATCACGTTATTTTCTGCGCTGCCGATAACGTCAACCATCAGAAATACCATGACTGCAAAAAGACCTATTACAACATCCGCAGCCTGAGCGATGACCTCTGCCGGGAGCATGAACTTTCCGTCATTACTCCGGGGGAAAAGCGGGGCAAAACCTACAAGGAATGGCAGGCTGGCAAAAACGGCTCCGCATGGAAAGAGCAGTTAAAATCCGACATTGACGAAGCCATAAAAACCGCCGCAACTTACGAGGACTGCATGGAACTGATCCGGGCAAAAGGCTACGAAATTAAAGGCGAGGACTTCGGGGAAAAAGCACATAAATTTATCTCCTTCCGCCCTCTGGACAGAGAGCGTTTTGTCCGTGGCAGCGCAAAGTCTTTGGGCGCTGAATACACCAAGGAACAGATAAAGGAGCGCATCACGGAAAAGGCTCTTACAAAGGATAAAAAGCGTGTGCCGTTCCCCACCCGGAAAAAGCCCATTGTCAGAGATTATTCAAAGAAAAACCTCATTGACACCACCGGGGACAAGTTTGCCGAAAGCCCCGGTCTGAAGCATTGGGCTGACATTCAAAACCTCAAGATCGCAGCAGCTGCTTACAGTCAGACAGGCTCTATTTCCGAGCTTGAAGGACAGATTGCCGCCAAGTCCGCACTTGCGAAAACCGCACGGACAAGCCTTGTGGAAACGGAGCGTCAGCTAAAGGATTTAGGGCAGGTTTTAAAATATGCCGAGCAGTATAAAACCAACCGCATCTACCATATCCGATACCAGAAATCAAAGGATAAGGACAGATACCTGCGCCAGCACGAAACGGAACTGCTCCTCCATGACGGTGCTGAAAATATGCTGAAACGCTTTGGCATTGACATCAGAAACCTTGATGTTGAAAAGCTCCGCAGCGATTACAATGCGCTCTATTCAAAAAAGCAAACTTTACAAAATACCTATAAAACTACCGAGAAAGAAATCACCGGGCTTAACCGGAAACTGGACAACCTCAACCAATACCTTGACCGCACTCCGGCACCACAGGCAACAAGCGACAGGAAACACGGCAAAAGCCAAAATACACTCTAAATTCGACATTAAAAAAGGGTGTACCACAATGAGGTTTTTACCTACATTGTGATACACCCTTATATGTGCGACTGTCCCTATATCCAGTTCTTTTTCATATTTTATGGTGTACATTTCCTTATATCTCCTTATCATGTACTTTAATTCACTTCCTAACTGTATTCTGCTGTAATTCACTCCTGCCGAAGTGTATTGTAAACTACTATCGAGGTGAATCACAATGAATGATGCAAAACAAAATCTTGCTGCCGCAGTGCGTGATGCCCGGACAGAACTTGGGCTTTCCCAGGAAAGGCTTGCTGAAATCCTGAATATCGACTCACGCACCATACTCAACATTGAAGCCGGACGTGGCAACCCCAAATTTGAAAAGCTGTACCCTTTGATTACATACCTGAAAATACCGGCCAGTAAAATCTTCGATCCGGATTACAAGGACGAAGCTCCAAACCTCCAGAAGCTCCTTGCCCTGCAAAAAGACTGTACGGAGCAGGAAGCTGCTGACCTGCTCCCTATGGTTCGTTACCTGCTTGAATTACTGCGGAAACAGGAAAACCTGTCACTGCGGTAAAGCAATCCTTCTAATCTAAAAGACAGCCATTCTTCCTGTCTTAAAAAAGTAAAGGCATCTATTGGTATCTTCCAATAGACGCCTCATTTTCAAATTCCTTACTCTATAATATCTGTCAACGAAACCTAACACATCCCATTTAGTGTTACCACTAAAATCTATCCCTGCTTGGTTCCCTTTTATCGTTTGTTCACTATAGATTTTCTGCCTGTTCCCCGATTTCCCTAAAATCCATAACAGTTTTTACAATGCGGTATCGTTCATAGCCCTTTCTCTCTTACAAAAAGACGTTTAATGACCAAAAACATCAAATACCCGCAAACAATTCCTATCATATTAAGAATAATATCATCAACATCAAAAGTACCATATTGCACTAAATACAAACAATAAAATAACTCCCTTTTCGGAAAATGTACCTATTGCATAAAACTTGAAGTTACTTGCTTTTTCTATGAAATCTGATTGCCAAAACCACACACATGATAATTCCTATCAAAAATGGAATAGCAGATAAAAATACGATGCTGGCAGGAGCACTAAAACCACGATGTTCAATACCACAATGCATACCACGATAGTTATAGGCAACTACAAAACACATAATGTCTGATAGTACAACTGCAAGTGCCGTGAATAAATAACTCCATTTTTTCATACAACCACACTCCTCTAAATTCTGCTTTATATATTTGACAATAAAATATTTACCAGCCACCCGCAATGTATATTTATTGCTTCATTTTCATTGGGTACACAATTCCGAAAAGGGAGTTTCTTTTTCACGCCATGCCTTCTCATGCCCTTGCGTCAAATCCGCCCTGCGCTTCCACAACCCCGGCATTTATCTCCTGCCTTGCCGCATGGTACGCATCATAGTAGGCAGCCTTCAAAGCCCCGTGTACCTGCGTCTCCGCCTTCGACTCCTTCTCATGCCAGCCCACGCCCGCCGTGTAGGTCAGTATCTCGTCACCGTTCCCGTCATACACATGAATGGCAGAACCCGTACCCTCCGACTGGAACTTAGCCTCATACGGCTCCCCGAACAGGAGGCGCAGCCACCTCTCGTCAGCCTCCCGTATTTTCTCCATGTCCGCCATATCCTGATTGAGTTTCCCCATCAGCGCAGACCTGTCCGGCGCGACTTTGGCGACCTCGCTTTTCCGCAGAGCAAGAAACTTATTCCCCATATAGACGTTCTGTGCCGCATCCTCCCTGGCAT
>CATOOV010000106.1 GCA_951801955.1 uncultured Lachnospiraceae bacterium | reverse complement strand
TAAATACTTGTGTCTGTTTTTAGATTTCCATGTTCCCATAACGCAAGTATAACACAAACCACCACGTTTGGCTACCTTAACCCACCGTCTAAAGCCAGTGGGATTGCGGTAGCCATTTTTTCAAAAAAGAAGGCTGCTGCATAAAGGAAAGCTCTTACAAGAAATAGAAAATCCTTCCCACAGAAAATACTATATCCTGTATTTCACTTTTATGCAACAGCCCTCTGTTTCTGATACGCATGGATTCGACCATATATCTGTCAGCAAAGCTCACCCGAATCCAGCGCCAAAACTCGCAAGCGGGTCTTGACTTTTATTCATGTCGTAATGCTTCAATGGGATCCAAATTTGCAGCTTTATAAGACGGCAGCAAACCGAATACAATTCCAATCGCCATGGAAAATACTACTGCAAGCACTGCTGCGGGAACGCTGATCGCCACCAGCGTCCCAGTCACTTTGGAAATTACCTCTGCCAAAATAATTCCCACAATGACCCCTACCAACCCGCCAAGGCTGGTCAATACAGCCGCCTCTGTCAAGAACTGGCCTAATACCTTTCCTTTTCTTGCCCCGATTGCCTTTTTCAGCCCGATTTCCTGGGTCCGTTCTGTGACAGATACCAGCATAATATTCATAACGCCGATTCCTCCTACCAACAGGGAAATTCCTGCAATCCAAATTAACATGGTATTGGTAGACTGGCTCAGCTTCTGCATATCCTCCGCTTGTTTCAGCAAGTCGGCTGCTTTATATTTAATGGTGTCATCTGTTGTAAACAAACTATCGTTTAAGATTGCCGCAGCCTCTTTTCCCGCTTTGGTCATATTATCTACACTGTCTAGCTTCAAGACCAGGGACTGGGGTTCATCATAATTGTACAGTAATGGCCATGTAGTATCTGGCACATATACGGCGCCGCTGGAATTTTCCGAATACGTATAGTAATCCTCAATATTATTGATCACTGGTTCAAATTTCTTAGATTTTGTGATAACTCCAATTACGATAAAAGGTTCCTTCTGAATCTCTAAGGTCTTTCCAATGGGCGATTCCCCTTCAAACAATATCTCCGCAGAACTTTCATCCAAAATCACTACCTTGCGGAATTTTTTATAATCTAATTCTGTAAACCCACGCCCCTGTTTGAGAATATAATTGCAGGTACTCAAATAATTTCGGTCTATTCCATAGATCCTTCCGCCAGACAATCCGATGTTCCTATGAAACACTACACTGTATGCCTCCCTTGACATGTAAAGGGAGGCTCCTTCCACATGCTTGATCTCAAGCATGGCTTCCCTTGTCTCTTCCGAGATAACCGGAACACCGTCCGGGATCCCATAAGTGATCTCATACGTATTATCTCCCTGATAAAGCTGCACGTTCACTGTATTGTCGCCGGAACCTATCAGGTTTTCCTTGATCTGCTCATTGGTCCCCTTGATCGTAGATACAATGGCAATGATTGCCGCAATCCCTATAATAATGCCCAGCATGGTAAGAAAGGAACGCATTTTATGTGACCACAATCCCTGAAAGGACAATCTGATATTTTCTAACATGTTTTCCTCCATTCTGTGTCAGTCCCGATTTATTCCGTTTCTTTCACTTTGATTCCTTCCTTTGCAGTTTTTCCATAAGGAAATGCAATATTGTCATCCATGGTCAAACCAGTTACAATCTCCACGGACTGCCCCCAAAGAGTCTTCCCTGTCTTAACAAATTGTTTTTCCAAACGATGGTCTTCGCCCTCTTTCAGCACATACTTTTTTCCGTCTTCTTCCCTGACATATGCCTTTTGAATATAGATCTTTTCTTCCTTGTTTTCACCAAGCATCGCTGACATGGTAAGTTCTACATATTCTCCATTATACAGCCCTTCTGTATCTTCTATATATGCCGTATAAGGATAATAGGAGACATTCGGGTTTCCATCCCCCCAGGCATTGCTGTTCTTCTCAGGGTAAGTAGAAATCTCCGTAATGGAAGCCTCAAAACTTTTGCCGCTTTCCCAGGAATTGGCATATACCACCTGTCCCACCTGGATCTCGCCTAGTTGAAGTTCACTCAACGCGCCGCTCACATACAGCCCTTCGGAGCCGGCAACAGTCAGTAATGGGGAACCGGCAGAAAGGTTGTCTTCCTCCGCAAGGTTTTTGACTACGCCATTGATCTCAGCCTTTACCACGCCATCCCCAGATACTTTTTTCATTTGTTCCAGTTCCAACTCTTCTTTTCGTCTCTGCAAATCTAAATCACGGATTTCCTGTTCTTTTTCCTTAATTTTTTCTGCAAGCTCTTCTGCTGTATAACCTTCAGGCTGCTCTGGTTCCGGTTCTGGCTCTGGTTCTGGTTCTGGTTCCGGTTCTGGCTCTGGCTCTGGTTCGGGCTCCGGTTCCGGTTCTGGCTCTGGTTCGGGCTCTGGTTCTGGCTCCGGTTCCGGCTCCTCCACAATCTGTGATCTGCTTTTCACAGACCAGCGGGAATCCTCTGCCATATGGGGATATCCGCTTTCACCACTGATCTCCCATGCACTGAGGACTTTTCCATTTAGAGAATTGCCTTTATGGATTTCCAGGCTTACATAGACTGGTTTTTTCTTCGTCATCGAAACACTGTTGATAAAATCTCCCTGCACATAACAATCCGGCATACATAAATAGACGTATGGCTTTTCTTCTGTCCCCCTGCCTCTGTTTGGTTTAGCGCCTTTCTTAATATAATTATAAGCACTCCCAGTCCTCTCTGGTAATTCTGGTTCCGGCTCTGGCTCTGGTTCCGGCTCTGGTTCCGGCTCCGGCTCTGGTTCCGGTTCTGGTTCGGGCTCCTCCCAAATATCTGGCTCATCTGGCTCATCTGGTTCTTCTGGTTCATCTGGAATGGGTGTAGTATTTCTCAGTTTTTCCAATTCTCTTCTTGCCGCCTCCAGCTTATTGGCGTTGGTAGACACATCCAGTTCCTTCATCTCCAACTCCAACTGAGACATGGTCATATCATAAGAAACCAAGGGATCGCCGGCTTTTACTTTCTGTCCTTCCTTGACATGGATTTTTTTTATGGAAGTTTCCGACAGGGGATAGACTTCCTGGGAGAAATCATTAGTGATGACTCCAGAGCTGCTCATCTCATCTCCGCTATAATAATCATTCAAATCTGCCACAGGCGTTACTTCCGCCCTTAGATTCTCTTTCTGGTAATTTTGATATACCTGAATCCCTCCAAAAGACGCAGCGCCCACAACCCCCAGGACCGCCACAGTAATCACAATTGCTTTCTTACTCATGTTCTGCCTCCTTTTGGTCTTCCTCCGTGATTATACCATCAATGATATGTACAATCCGTTTTGCTTTCGACGCAATATTCCTGTCATGGGTAATCATTACAATCGTTACTCCTTCATCATTCAACTGCTGGAACAGGTCCATAATCTGCTGTCCCGATTTGGAATCCAACGCCCCAGTAGGCTCGTCTGCCAGTAAAATTTTAGGATTATTTACCATTGCACGTGCAATCGCCACACGCTGCTTCTGACCGCCAGACAACTGTGTAGGCTTAAACTTCACACGGTCGCCAAGCCCAACACGCTCCAATGCCTGTGCTGCACGCGCCTTCCGATCTTTCTTTTTTACTCCGGCATAGCTTAAAGGCAATGCCACATTCTCCAAAGCTGACTGCCTGGAAAGAAGCTGGAAACTTTGAAATACAAACCCTATACTTTTCAGGCGCAAATCAGACATTTCCCGATCCTTGCATTTTAACACATCCTCACCGGCAAGTTGGTAGGAACCAGAAGTAGGACGGTCCAAGCACCCAATAATATTCATCAATGTGGTCTTTCCCGAGCCAGAAGGTCCCATAATCGCCACATATTCTCCTTCCTCAACCTGGAGTGAGACATCCTTTAATACCGGAACCACCAGCTTGTCCTGCTGATAATCTTTAAATATATTCTGCAAATCCAATATCATTCTAATTCTCCTCTGGTTTCTATTCTCATTCTTGCTCTGCCTCTGTATCTGCTTCATTGCCTGAGTCTATATCTGCTTCACTGCCTGCCTCAGTATCTGTTCCATTGTCTGCCTCCGTATCCTGTACCACATTGTCCTTAAGACCTTCCATCATATCTGTCATAGGTATGTTGTCGGAAGCCTCTTCACCATCCAGGCTATCTTCACCTTCACCATCTTCTTCATCCTCACTGCCGTCTGGATTTTCTTCCTCTTCCCCTTCCTGGTTATACAATGGGGAATCGTAGTCCACTTCCTCAGCGTCCGTAACGGTAGTCACGCCTTCATACAGCCCTTCCATTGGAAATGCAATTAAATCTTTTTCTGAAAGCCCGGATACAATTTCATATTCTGTTTTATTTTCATCATATTCTCCCAATTCTATCGTCCGTTTCTCCAATTTGCTGTTCTCATTTGCAACCCATACAAATGCTGCCTCGTCTTCCTGTACAATATAGCCTTCAAACAGCCAGAGACCTTCCTTTTCCTCTGTCTGCCCTTCATCCAGCTCTATAAACAGGTGTTGTCCCATAATCAATCCATCTGTGGATTCCAGTTTCACATAAAAAGGATATTTTGTCGCTTTCTCTCCCCCTTCTGACTCGTCAATGTACATATCATTACTCTCATTCGCTAATTCATTTTGCGTATCAATTTTGGTGATAGTTCCATTCCAGGTCTGTTCTTCATCAATCCGGGAACGCAGAATCACAGACTGTTCCTCAGACAGCATCTGGACATTTGTCTCACTGACCGTCCCTTTGACTCGGAAATCCCCTACCGCCAAAACGGTCATATACGCCTCTTCCTCTCCAGACATAGAATCGCCGCCAGACTCATTGATAGACTTTAATACCCCTGCAAGCTTGCTTTTCACTACCGCGTTGTCTATGGTCTCCTGCTTCTTTTGGATCTCTGCCTTTTTACTCTCAATATTGTATTGGCTTTGCTTGATACTGTTCTCTTTCTCTTGAATCTCCGCCGTATATTCAAACCTGTCTTCTTCTGGCACAGAATTCCTCTCCCTGGAAAGCTGGTCAATCTGGTTCTGGTAATCTGTGATTTCATTCTGCATCCCTTCCAGATCCAGCTGCGCCTGGGAAATCTCCGCTTTCACTTCATCCATATCATACTCAAACAAGGGGGTTCCTTTCTCAACCATATCTCCTTCTTTTACAAAGACCTCTTTGATTTCTCGTTCTCCATCTTTATTGACGCTCCAGCTTTCCTGTGCTTCTACTACCCCGGAATACCGATTTTGCGCCCCTGAATTGGAAGAATTCAGGGATGATACGGTTGACACAAACACCTTGTCCGCACTGCTGCCGTTTCCGCCGTTTCCCTTTAGTAAATACCACGCACCTCCTCCTGCTGCCGCTGCAATTGCTACAACTACAGCAATGATAATGCCTATTTTCTTCTTGCTCATCATTATCCTCCTATTTTATAGATGTATTCTCGAAACCAAACACGGTTACACCCATCCGTTATAACGTTACTATCTTATCATAAATCCCCCATTAATCCCAACAAATTTTATTAATATTTTCTTAAATATTGTCGTGAAAAAATGATTGATTTTTAGGTATTTCTTTTAAATAGTACAAATCATTTCCAGGACAAATTTTAACTTTTAGGTTGAAATTCCTCATGGTTTTTTGTAAACTAAAACCATAACATAAAAATATTTCCTCAACAGTTTTTTGAACATATTACCCCTAGCGTTACATATCGGAGAATCTTACTATTTCTTTTCCATATTTCACCCTAGGAATAATATCTCCAAAACATTGGCGTAATTCACAGCTATTTTACTGAGGAACAATATTTGGGTATGCACCAGGAGGAAACTTATCATGAAAAAAGCTCTTAACCAATCAACCTTATCCTTTATTTTAAACGGAATTTCTATTCTCGCACTTTTATTTCTGGTGCTTTCTCTGTTTTCTTTCAGCAGTGTAAACAACGAGCTAAAACAGGCGAATGAGGATCGGTTCCTGTTGACCTATAATGCAAATCGGTTTATGAACGGTTCCGCATATCTTACAAATGAAGTCCGCGCTTTCGCTTCCACTGGCAAACAGGAGCACTACGACAATTACTGGAATGAAGTAAATAACCTGAAAAACCGCAACAAAGGCGTGGAAGCCATGCAGGAGATCGGCATTACTTCGGAAGAACAAACCCGAATCGACGATATGTCTGCATTGTCAAACAGCCTGGTTCCGCTGGAAGATGAGGCAATGAAGAAGGTCCAGGCTGGAAAGATGAAAAAAGCTCTGGATTATGTCTATGGTGAAGATTACAACTCCGCGATTGCACAAATCAATTCCCTGAAAGAACAGTTTTTAGAAGAACTGGATGCAAGGACCCTCGCCGAAGTCAACCGGTTATCCCAACACGCCGAATTAATAAAATTAACGATGGTTATTGCACTGGTCGTCGTTGGAATTATGCAACTTTCAAGCATGATTTTAATCAGATGGAAAATTCTGCATCCCGTTATCCGGGTCCGCGACCAGATGGGGGAAATTTCCAATGGCAACCTTTCTGCAGAATTTACCTTGGAACCTAATACTTCTGAAATTGGTATGTTGGTAGCGTCCATTTATGAGACCAAACAGGAACTGAAAAAATACATCCATGACATTGACTCAAAATTATCGGAAATGGCAAAGGGCAATATGGATCTTTCCATTGAAAATGAATACAGGGGGGAATTCTTGCCCATCCAGAATGCAATGCGCCAGATTTTAGATTCTCTTAATAGTGCCCTTTCCAAAATCAATGTGACTGCAGAACATGTTTCCATAGAATCCAAACGGATGGCATCAGATGCCAGGATCCTTTCTGACGGCGCTGTACAGCAGGCATCTGCCGTCCAGGAACTGTCTTCCAGCATTCAAGAACTATCCACACAGGTAGACCGTACCTCTACCGATGCAGACACCGCCAGAAAATGTTCTACTGACGCAGCAAGGCTTCTTCTTCTCAGCAATGAAAAAATGGCTACTTTAACCAAGGCAATGGAAGATATCTCAAATGCCTCCCAGCAGATTGGGGGAATCATTAAAACCATTGAAGATATCTCCTTCCAGACAAATATCCTTGCCTTAAATGCGGCTGTGGAAGCAGCGCGTGCCGGAGAGGCAGGAAAAGGCTTTGCCATTGTTGCCAACGAAGTCCAAAGCCTTGCCAATAAGAGTTCTGAATCTGCTCAGCATATTACAGCGCTGATTGAAAATTCTATCAAAATGATTCAGCATGGCACTTCTCTTTCTTTAGATACCACAGAGACCCTTGCTTCCGTAGTTGTAGGTGCAAAACAGGCAACAGAACTGATAGAAGAAATTGCAGAATCTGCCATGCAGCAGTCCCAGTCACTTCATCAATTGACACTGGGAATGGAACAAATTGCAGAGGTAGTGCAGACCAACGCCTCTACCTCAGAGAAATCTGCCGCATCTGCACAGGAGCTGTATAAACATTCCGAAGAATTAAAAATTAATATACATAAGTTCCGTCTGCGCAGACATGGCTGATTCGGCTTTTGATGTACAGAGATTCAGAACAAGGTGTGC
>CATOOV010000105.1 GCA_951801955.1 uncultured Lachnospiraceae bacterium | reverse complement strand
TAGATATGGCAGAAGAGATGGTAGAGTACAGCAAGAACAACATCCTTGCACAGGCTGGACAGTCTATGCTTGCACAGGCAAACCAGGCAAACCAGGGTGTATTGTCCTTACTTGGCTAATCCAATTGGTTACGATTATAAAAATAAGACCGGGGTTCCCGGTCTTATTTTTATGCACAGGGGCGCATATGGAAATCTAAGAATTAATTATAGAAGCACGTCGAATAATATGCTATAATTTTTGTGTTGCTCACCAAAACCCGCAACAGGGAGGAGGTGTCTGAATGGAAGTTGTAATCTCTTTTTTCGTTACTGTCGTGGGCGGTGTGGTTTGCCACCTCATTGTCAAATGGCTTGATGGTAATCATAAAGGCAACAAATAGCCTACCGGGGGCTTTGCCGGTATAAAAGACAAGAAGAATCCCCAAACTGTGCTGCAACACGGTCTGGGGATTCGTTCTTTCGTCCAAATGGACTTGTAATCTCTTTTTGCCTATTGGCATTATAGCATATGTAAAAATTTTTTTCAATATGCTTTATCATAAAAAATTTATCCTTATCTGGTATCCATCAAGAATCATTATAAATAAAAATGATTTGGTATAATCTCAACAACAGGAGGAGTTCGTGCGAAGAGAAGATGTCACTGCGTGACCGCACGCGGCGCGGCAAAGTGTGCAAACTCCTCCCCCAAGAATGGGTTTGCACACTTTGTTCTCATATAGGAAATTCCTTCGAATTTCCTATATGAGAAAACCCCTCCGGGCAGGATGCGCATGCGCACAAGTGGAACATATTGCTGCGCAATTGTGCGCAGCGCGGAACAAAAGATGCGTTAGCAAAAAAACTTGGTCGTGGGAGTGTGTGAAACGCACTTTTGTTCTCTTTTATTGGAACAGCCCCGTTTTCTTTATCGTCAACAGTGTCCCAATCATTAGGGCGATGGCAAGGGGCAGTACAAGAAATGCATTTGGGAGAAAACCCGCAACAATATAGCTTACAAAGCTGACAACAGCGACAGTAATGGCATATGGAAGCTGTGTAGACACATGCACCACATGGTCGCACTGTGCCCCTGCGCTTGCCATAATGGTGGTATCTGAGATGGGAGAACAGTGGTCTCCGCATACAGCGCCTGCCATACAAGCGGAAACACAGATAACGCCAAGGGGATTTTCCAGAGGGAACACAGCAAGCGTAATGGGAATTAAGATGCCGAAAGTTCCCCAAGAGGTTCCAGTTGCGAAGGCAAGGAAAGCGCCGATCAGAAATACAATTGCCGGCAAAAAGGACTGAAAGCTGCCTGCCGAATTTTGTACCAGGGCTTCCACAAACTGTTTTGCGCCAAGGGAATCTGTCATAGCTTTTAAGCTCCATGCAAATGTCAGAATCAAGATTGCCGGAACCATGGATTTAAACCCTTCCGGGATCGCTTCTGCAAGCTCTTTGAATGTAAGCACCCTGCGGACCAGGTAATAAATTACAGATAGAATCAAAGCTACCGATGAGCCAAGCATCAAACCTACAGACGCATCAGAATTTGAAAATGCTTCCACAAAACCGACGCCTTCAAAAAATCTGCCGGAGTAAATCATACCAATAATACAAGAAACAATCAATACGGCGATTGGAAGGATTAAATCAATGACTTTTCCGTCGGCATTGCCAGATTCCATTGCAGCATCTGCATATCCTTTCATTCCAGAGAAAATATCCCCTTTCTCCTTGGCATTTTTTTCGTAGGAAGCCATGGGACCGTAATCCATACCCACAAAGGCAAGGAAAACCATCATAACGATTGTGAGCAGGGCATAAAAATTAAATGGGATGGTTTGGATAAAAAGGTAGAGCCCATTGCCGTCTTCCACATAACTTGCCACTGCCGCCGCCCAGGAAGACACAGGTGCAATAATGCAGATTGGCGCAGCCGTAGCATCTATCACATAAGCCAATTTTGCCCTGGAAACTTTACTGTTGTCTGACACTGGGCGCATAACGCTTCCAACCGTCAGGCAGTTGAAATAGTCGTCAATAAAAATCAGCACGCCCAATGCGATCGTTGCAAGCTGTGCCCCGGCACGAGTTTTAATATGGCTGGTAGCCCAGCGTCCGAATGCAGCGGAACCACCTGCTTTGTTCATCAGCATAACCATAATCCCAAGGATAACCAAAAAGATTAAGATTCCCACATTATAGGCGTCGGAAAGCACAGAAACAATTCCATCTTGGAACACATGTGTAAGCGTTCCCTCAAAACTGAAATTGGAGTAGAGAAGGCCGCCGATTACGATTCCAACAAACAGGGAGGTATATGCCTCCTTTGTAATCAATGCGAGACCAATTGCAATCAGCGGGGGAAGAAGTGACCAAGGCGTCATATAAAAGCTGCTGACTACCTCAGTGGTTTCCTCTTGTGAGGCATGTGCCAAAACAGGGGATAGAAGCATCAGGGCAGAGACCCAAAACAGCAGGTGTATGAGTTCTCTTTTGCGGTTGCTAATCTGTCTGTATTTCTTGTTCTTGTGTAGGTTCTTATTCATAATAAATCAGCAGGGAAAGGGATTGTGCCCCTTGGGGCAATCCTTAATTCCTGCGTACTCCTTTCTGTGAAAAATGGCTTTTTTGTTTCAGTAATTGTAATTTCTCATACAATGGCTGTTTGTAGAATTTATTCTCCATAATTGTGACGGCGTTATCCCACGATAGCCCCTTGTTATGCCAACAGCGCCAGAACTTGTTCTTTGGATTTGTGCGCATGGGCAAGGATTGCCTGCCCGGCTTGTTCTAAAATGCTGGAAGATGCATATTGAATCATTTCGGAAGACATATTGGCGTCTCGCAGGCGGGATTCTGCTGCAGTGGTATTCTCTGTCATATTTTCATTATTCCTTATGGTATGTTCCAGGCGATTCTGCATACTGCCGAATTCGCTGCGGATATCAGAAGTCATTTTCAAAGCTTTGTCAAGCCGTTCCAATGCCTTTTGCGCATATTTTGGCTTTGAAATACAGACTGAGTTAATACCTAAATAGGAAGTGCTGAATATGTGGCGCGCCAGGACGATGTTATCATCTTCTATGCTGTTTGGTTTGATAAAACGTCCAGATTTCTTCTCTTTATCCCCAGTTTCTGTGAAAAAGATATTTTCTCTTGCGCCACCCGTAATTTGGTCAATTTTATGTTCTCCCATATGGATGTGTGAAATTTTTAAATTATCATTTTCTATGGAGGCAATGACTGGGGCGCCTGTTCCCTTCAGCCCTTGGTTGATTGCAGTAACCAATTCTTCTGGTTCGTAATCTCCCTCTGGTATCGTAATGGAGTACTTTGTGCCGTCTACTTCCAATGAAAACTCTGTGTCATCAGGACCTATGGTAACTCCCTCTGTAAGATCCTTGGTTCCAATAATATAGGCTGGGATCATTTTACCATCTGTCTGGTAGAAGATTTCAAACGCTGCATTTCCGCTGACGCCGTCAATAATAAACTGCCCCTCATCGGGCTGTTTCACTGTTTTGGACAAGCTGAAATTGATGGCGTTTTGGTCATTGGAGCCGGAAACGCCGCTGTGGATGCCCCCAAGTCCTACTTCGATAAAGTTTTCAGCTAAACCAATGGCTTTCAGCTGCTCATTAATTTTTTCCTGCAGCTGCTCTTTTAATTCTTCCCCAGTATAGACGCCAGGATCTAAGGTTACTTGTATTTTATGTGCCTGGTTTCCGTAAGTCAAATCTAGGGATAATACATCGCTGATGCCTTTGCGGATATCAGCGCCTTGGTTTCTGACATCCTTTCGTCCGATAGTATAAGCTTGGTTTACCGTTTGCTCACCGTCTTTACTGGTGGGATTTTCTAAAGTGTTTTGTTCGGTACACTGGCACATTACTTTATCGTAAAAGTCGCCCTGAAAGCTGCTGAATTGGTATTTGCTGCCAGTGTTAGCAGCTTCCAGCTTTACCCCGTTGGTATCCACTGTGACGTTAATTTTGCCGGGACCAGGATAGGTATCCAGTTTGTCTTGGAGAAACTTCTGCAAGTCTGCAAGCTTGTAAGTATTTTTGGGTATTTCAATGGATATCGTCTGATTGGTGCCATTATCCCCAAAATTAAATTTTAGGTCATTGTTCCACTGGTCAATGGTGATATCCCCGGAAAGCGCCACGCCTTTTACATGGCTGTAATTTGTGGAATGGTAGCCATCTGTGTATTTTGGAGGGATAGGATTTTTCTCGATGGCGGGTTTTTGGAAACCGCCCCCGCTGGAAGAAGGAACTTTAATGGTGCTGCTGGGATTGGTACTGCCTAACACCAGCATCCCTTTGTCAAAGGATGCGGTTATGCCAGGATAAGTAAAGGTCGTCTCCCCATAAATGGCTTTCATGGAAGAACCGCAGTATTCATAGTTCATGTACAAAGAGGTCTTATCGCCGGAGGATTTTGTCCGGTATCCCAGTTTGTTTCCAGAGAGGTATGCCTCTACATCAGCATTTTTTTCTGAAAGTTTCCTATTCAGCATTTCTACAAATTTGTCTGGGCTGTAGCTGCCGTCGTCCAATGTGACCGTTTCATCTGTTTCGTTTACAATAATGGTAAACTGGTCATTGATGCCGGAATCAATTTTAATCGTCTGCTGGACATTTTGGTTTACAACCATATCAGCGGGGGAATTCTTTATCATTGGTCCAAAGAGCGCCTCCACAGAGCTTCCGCCGGAAGATGTGTTATAGTTGATGGAAACGTCCTTCCCCACAGCATTGGAGGTCAGTTTTAATTTTCCATTTGACAAGGAAGCAGTAACGGCTCCCCCCTGCGCAGTTAGCTTGCGGTTGATTTCAGAGACGATTTCAGAGGGTGAATAGGGGGGGTTTGTCCTTTCTGCTAAAGTCAATGTAATCGTCTCAGTAATGCCGTTTTGTGTGAGCTGGAACTGGAAGGTATTGTGGCTGCTGTCAATGACAATGGAAGAGGCAAGCGCCGTATTGCTCAGCAAAATTGCAGGGGTCTTTGTGGAGTTCAAATCTTTTAAGAAGCTGCTGTTGTTTGTGGAACACCCAATGGAAGTCTGCGCCCCGTCTTCCCCTTGGGGAAGCCTTGAGGTTAATGTCAACTGGTTCCCGGCTCCAAGGGCCACCACAGCGCCTCCCATAGAAGAACCAAAGGCATCATTTATTTTTGTCTGCAGATGATTTTTGAGGGTCTCAGGCGAATAGTCATCTTTGTGGTCCAAGGTAATGGTTTTGGTTACACCGTTTAGGGTCAAAGTAATCTTGTCGTTGTTCTTATCCACTGCCATATGGTCTTTCAGCACAGGACCAATCGTGAGTTCCGCGGGGGTGTTTTCGATAAAGCCTACGTGCCCTTCCAATTGTTTGGAGGAACCTGTGGCAGAATTTGACCAGGAAGTTGAGGTTTCTTTTCCGTTTGCCGTGCTTGAAAAATTGAGATTGTCTGTTTTGCCATAGGCCTTGGCGGTTTCGAACATGTTTGGAATGGTTTCAGTCTTAGGCGGTATGGCATTTTGAATGGCATCGATTACTTCTTGTTCGGTGACTTGTCCGGTGGGAAGTTTGACGGTGTGGTCTTTCCCATCCACATTGATGGTCAAATTGCTGTCGGCGGGGTCAATCGTTCCAGTAAAAGGCGTGTTCAGCGTAATGGAACCAGTGCCAGAGATGTCTTTTTGGACAATGGAGGTAGAATAGCCCCGGAAAATTTCATCATAACCTAGGTTGGTCCCATTGGCAGATACACGGATTTGATTGACGTTCTGTCCTTCTTTGCCTTTAAGGATAATCATCCCCTTATCATCAGAGACGGCGATTTGCCCTTTATAAGCCAGGGGGCTTGGGGACCATTGAGTTTTTCGTCCAATTCTTTGACAATATCTGAAATATCATTATAATCTTGCGCAGTTAATACAATGGTGTATTCTGTTCCATTAATCGAAAGTTTGAAGGAATCGTTGACACCTGGAGAAATTTTTAAAGGGGAAGCGGGAAGGTACAGCAAATCTTTGCTGGCATTGTAACTTGCATCCCTGTCTGCGGTGGTTTCATTTTTGATATCGGCAGGGGAACCATATTGATTGTATTCCTTTGAGACAAACAATGTTTGAAATGCACTGCAGGAGGGATCCACATTTACGGTACTTCCTAATCCTTTTTCGTTGGAGGTGATACAAAGCCGTTGGAAACCGCCAGAAGTATCATAGCTTGCCGTCAAGTCCAATCCAGATAGTTCAAAGAGCGCATTCAGGGTGTCCCTCATCGTTTTAGCCGTGTACTCCCCGTCGCTGATGGTAATGGTGGAAGGCTTTTCCATTCCATTTGGCTGCAGTACCAGTGTATTGTTGGAACTGTTAATTCTGTAATATTTATGTTCCTCATCCCTGGAATCTGTCGGCAGCACATATCCTCCGGTAAAGACACCGCTTGTCTGGGAGACGGAGCCGTATTTTACATTGTCATAGAAGACAGAGTTATAAACCTTTCCGTCACCGTCAATTTTAAACATATTGCCTTTAAAACCTGTGACAATGGACTCATCGCTTGCCAGTTTAATCCCAGTGCCGTAAGCGGTTGCTTTTACGGTAGTGTCAGCTAACTGGGTATTTAAAATATCAATCAGTTGTTTTCTGGTATAGTGCCCGTCTGGAAGGTCAATGGTTTTCGTAATGCTGTTTCCGGCAAAATCTTGGATGGAAAAGCTCATAAAGTTATTTTCTCCATTTACGACTTCAAGTTTGCTGTACTCATCCGGGAAAATTGTTGTGCCAAGCAAGGCGCCAGAACCGCCGCCCCGGTAAACTTTGTTTAGCAGATAAGACAATCCGCCTGATATGGAATCAATCATTTCCCCTTTTTCCAGATTGACATTGCAGGTGCCGTCTTTTGTAAATTCAAAAATGAATTTTTCCTCCCTAGGCTGTTTTTCTCCCAGTGCAGTCTCAATTTCATCCACTAGTTCCTGGGTGGTGTATTCTCCAGGAGGAATGGTGACAGTCAGTGTTTGCGGCGGGTCATTTTCCGATTTTCGATAAGTAAAAGAGAGATCATTATCTCCGGCAGACACCACATGCATCTGCTGAGGATCCCAGTGAATATTTCCTTCAAACTGGTAGAAAGGGGTTTCGTGTTCTTCGAATATGGGCAGAGTATTAAATTGCGTGGTTTTACCAATGCGGTCCAGTTCACTCTGCAGTGATTCAAATTCCATTTCCAAAGCCATCCGGTCTGAATCTGTATTTGTATCATTTAGAGACTGGATGGTTAATTCTGTCATTCTGTGTAGGATGTCATGTGCCTCGTTTAATGCGCCGTCGCCTGTCTGAACCCAGGAAATGCCATCTTCCACATTTTTTGTTCCTTTCATCAGCCCTCGTATCATAACTCTCATTTTTTCTGAAATGGCAAGTCCGGCTGTATCATCAGCCGCCTTATTGATACGATACCCAGAAGAAAGTTTTTCAACAGATTTAGACTTTTTATCTGTATTGGTTTGTAAATGGTTGGCAGAATTTAATGCCAAAAGATTGTTGTTGATTACTAACATATTTAACACTCCCTAGTATAATAATGGTGTAGTCAATAAAGACTACTTGGTTAATATGTTTCTTTCTATAAATCAGATAACAGAAGAAGGGGTTCTTCCTTCATCAGATGTTATCCATAATAATCATGTCTGACGGCT
>CATOOV010000104.1 GCA_951801955.1 uncultured Lachnospiraceae bacterium | reverse complement strand
GTATAATAAGTCTGTCGTACAGGATCACTTTCTTTCGTATTTTTTTGTTTGCAAACTTATTATACATCAGAAAGTCCTGTATGACATTTTTTTTATGGAAAAGTTGTAAAGTGGTGTTTAAAACTAAAATCCCTGCACTTCCAGGACCATCAATCAATTTTAGATTTGCGGAACCGCTCTGACACTGAAACATATGCAAAATCTCAGAAAGGACGATACACTTTTCTTCCAGAGATAATTCCTGAAACTTCTCCCGCTTGTCAAGCAATGTATTTTCTTGGGCGCTCAAACGAATATGATAAATGGTATTGCGGATTTTATCCAAAAAGGTATCATATAACTGCATGGCATCTTCCTGTGTGAGATGGTCATAAGGATGAATCTCTATACTCTTGTTTTCGTTTTGTCTCTGGACAAATTTCAAAACCTTTTTGAGAATTAATTGCTCCTGGTGGCAGAGAAGCAATTGATTTGCATTTTTAAATAATAATCTATTCTCTGTTCTTCCTGATAACCACATCAAAAAACCATCCACCTGGAACAGCGTATCTATTTTAATCTCTTTCAACAGTACTCTAGGATTTTTCAATTTTCTCTCTGTAAACAAGTACTGTTCCATATCTTCTTCACTGCTTTCCAACTGCTTACAGAGATAAAGCGGAACATACTCGATGGTCCTTATTTTCTTTCCCTTCTTATCTTCAGATTCCACCAGCATAAAATATGTACCAGTCGCCTTATTATAGCCGCCATATTTCTCAATATCGCATAATCTATCATCACTGCTCTTGATTGGCACCTGCCCTTCTCCTTTTTTCATCAATTGCTGGTCAAACAAACCTCCCTTTTGCCGATAGGAACGCCTGGTCACCAGGATATTGTTTTTGTCCATCACCTTTCTCACTGTACAGATGGTGCCCTTCTCCCCGGCACGCCATGCAACCTCGCCATCCCTCACAACATCCTCTGTCTCAAACATCTTTCTCAAGTTGTAACTTCTTCCTGGATATTTTTTTACAAACCATGCGGCACTCTTGGTAAACTTTGTAAAATATGTATTTCCAACAACGATATTCAAGTAAGCGTCTTTGGCATGGTGCAGGTCATTTAGTTCTCGTACCTTAATAAATCCAAAATCCTGACGAAACTGTGATGTCGTCTTTGCTTTGGTATAGACAATTTCAGTCTCAGGAAGTACTTGTTTTAAGACGGAGGCAACCGCTTTTGTCCCTTGCCGCGTCTCTACAAGCTGTCTGGCGATAAATCCTGCCAGTTCCGAATCATCAAATTTTGTCGCCCTTGTCAACCTTTGATATTTCTCTTTTGTGATAAAACCTCCATCCAGCAAAGATTTCCAAAAAGGCCTCCTTGCATTGCGGATTGTGTCTGCAATGGGATAATTATCTGTTTTGTCTGAATTATATTCCCGTTTTACCAGCACACGATTGTCCAAGCTGTCATCCATCACTTTCGATTGCGGATAGATATGGTCAATATCATATTTTTGGTTATCCCATAAATCTGCCAGACGGATAGATTCGCCAGAATACATACAACGCCCTTTTTGCGAATAATACAGGAATAGTTTATCCCTCCGAAATTCTTGCTCCTTGGTATTATCTAATTCCTGCAGCCAATCCCTCTCCTCTTCGCGGCATTTCTTATATAACTCCATCAATTTCTGTTTTCTGGAATTTGTCCGTTTGGATTTTTCCTTCTCACGTGCCATCTCAACAAACACGCGTTTTGGATGATTCCCTAATACTTTACACAGCTCTTTTACCACTAAAAGTGTCTGCCAAACCTGGCGTTTTACGGCTGGAGACACAGCCATCTGGTCGACCATCTGATATGTGATGTCCTTTGTTTCATCTGTTCCATTTTCCGTTTCCACACCATCTGCAAAGCAATACTTCTCACTGAGGAGCTGCATCAAATTGTCATTGCTCTCCCACAATGCCTGAATGATACTCCACGCTTCCCCAGTTTCCGGCGCCGGCGCACTGATTTCTTCTAAAAATTTCCTGGATAAACGTCCCCAACCACTGTAAGACAAAGAGCATAACGCTTTGACTTGATTGTCTGTGAGACTTGGGAACATTGCCACAAGCCTTCTTTTCAATAATTTTTTATCATCTCCAAATAATGTGATGTCCAGAATCATTTTTTCCTTTTGCCGATCGCTTAGCATACACCCAGTTAATTTTTCCTTAAAATCATGAAAAGCTGTCAAGGAACTCTTAAAATCTCCGTCTATCCCTGTGATATCCAGATCAGCAATCTTATCTGCTGCCACAATTCCCTCTGTTTTCAAATAATTTTTCAGAGCTTTTTGCGTGACTTTTCTTTTTCTCTGGAATAAATCCGTATAAATTTTCTGTTTCAATTCTACGCTGATCGGATTTCCATTCAAACAAAGGTTGTTCAACTCATTCAATACCATAAATTTACTGTACAACAGAGAATTTTTCGGAAGCACATCTTCCCGCAGCAGATAAGTACATTTATTTGTCATCCGCCGGATAAATTGTTCTGCGCTTGCCTCCCGGTCAACCACTTCCTCAAAATTCCAGGGATAAATCTTCTTGTTATTTTTTCTCTTTACCCAATTTGTTGTCTCTGTACCTTTTCGAATCCCATTCAAAGGTCCTACATAATAAGGAATTCGAAACGTGAAAATTTGACATAGTTTATCTTCATTTTCTTTTAAAAGAGGGATGCGTTCCTGTAAATTTTCAATGATTCTTTTTAACTCGGTAAAATGGATCTGATATGGAATCACTCCATTTTCTTTTGTTACCTGCCTAGGCAGAAACGTTCCCTTTTCCAGTTCTTCTTTGAGATATAAACTGTCTTGGTCTTCTGGAATCACTTTAAGGATCTTCTTCTTTAAAAAATCATAAAACCCTTTTTTATCACATTGTTTCCCTTTCAGCGCACGTTTTCTGCCGTTGACTTTTGTCATCCCGATATAAGCACTGTAATTTGCCAGTTTCTCTTCGGTTTTCACAAAAATTTCTTGATATGCCTCTCTGTCAAGCTTTTCCCTTACCAAATTTTTTAAATATTCTAAATCTTTCCTATGCTTTTTGTAAAGCGCCACCTTTGCTTCTGATATTGTGGCATAATCTCCCAAAATATCCGCCAATACAGACCAATCGTATACCGCCTTTGCATGTTCAATGATAAGGAACCTTTCCCCTAACTCGGTTTCTATGCTGGAAATGCTTTCATCAAAAGAATTGTCAGAAAAAGAAACCTTAGGCTTTTCCATTTGATTCAATTCCTGATCTCCAAATAGGTCACTTAATTTTACAGTTCCTCCCACAATCAGATTTAAAACTGCTTTTTCACAGGGGGTTTTTGCTCCTGCCAGTTTGATTAACCGTGTTTTCTTTGTGGACTTTGTCAAGGACTTATCTTTTAATACATTCTCAAATTCTATCCATTGTTCCTCTTCTAACTCTATGTGACAATCCAATTCTTCCTCTTGAATTCTCTGCAAAAACCCTTCAAAAGTTTCTCGAAAATTTTTTATGCTCTCTATCGTTCCAGAAAATAAAAAATGCCCTCTGTGTTTCATCATATGGTGTAAGGCAAGATACACCAAGCGGATATCTGGTGTATCATCCGTGTTCATCAGCCATTGCCTTAAGTGATAGATGGTTGGAAATTGTTCATGATATTCTTTATCCGTATACGTGGGATCTACAAAAAGGGCATAGGGAAACTCTGGACAATTACCTTCCAAATCTCTCTTATCGTCTTTCATATATCTGCTTTCTTTCATCCGCAGATAAAATCCTGGATCAATTTTGTGGATCTCCGTTGCAAATATTTCCTGTAATAACTCTATACGCCAGTTTCTTCTTGCCAGCCTCCTTCTCCCTGTGCGAAATCCCCGGCGTTCTTCTGCTGTCTTTGCACTCTCAAATAACCGAACGCCCCAAAGCGCTTTTCCATGCGCCCTCATGATTTCATAATCCATCGTTGTGACTGCCCATCCCAGAGAAGCTGTTCCCAAATCCAATCCCAGAAAATACTCTTTGTCCATGGATAATACTCCTCCTCATTTTTCTTTTTATTCTACCATAATTTTCCATTTTTCGCATTCTTTTTTCATTTGGGAACATACCAATTTTTATTACGTTTATCCGCTGAAAGAGTTTGTATTTCTTTGTGCAATTCGCCAAGAAGGTTTTACGTAACCACATTTTGATACCCGAATCACCATAGAAAATAAAGCATCCAAAGGGTGTAAATCCTTTGGATGCCTTATTTTTACTTCATTCTAACATTTTTGCGATATTTTGACACCATTGACAGCATGATGTTTTTGTATTTGGGTTGAAAAACCGATCCAAGCGCCCGGCTTTATAAATGCTACAAAACCGATATTTGCGCCATCCTTGCAACACCTTACCAGAAAAATTATCCTAACAAGGACAGAACACCCTGGTTGGACTGGTTCGCCTGTGCAAGCATTGACTGCCCAGCCTGTGCAAGAATATTGTTCTTGCTGTATTCCACCATCTCTTCTGCCATATCTACATCACGGATACGAGATTCTGCATTCTGAGTATTTTCAGCAGCAGTATCAAGATTTGCAATCGTATGCTCCAAACGGTTCTGAATGGCGCCCATACGTGCTCTTGCAGCAGAAACAATCTTAATTGCACTATCAATGGTAGTGGTAGCCTTCTGTGCATTTTCCTGCGTGCTCAAATCTACTTTATTTCCATCCACCCCAAGGGCCCTTGCACTCATATCTTCTAAACTAAAGCTCATGGTCTGTCCCTCATTTGCTCCAATCTGAAGTGTAATGCCTGTTCCAGAAGAAGTTCCTTCATATCCTGCCTGCCCCCATAATGCCTGGGTACTTCCAAGCCCTGCTCCGGCTGTGTCACCCATCGTCATCTGGGTAACAGTAGCAGCACCACTGGTCGCAAATAATGTATTAGGCTCATCTGGAGTATTGCCACTTAAGGTCACATCAAAATCAAACCCTGCCTTTGCAAGAATATCCTCCAAATCCTCTGCGGTATATTCTTTTCCAGCGGCAAGATGGATGGTATATGCACCAGGAGTTGTTACATTCAGCGCACTATGAGAAATTGCTGTGTCTGCAACAACCTCCTCTTTTCCAACTTCTTTATCAAACGCAAAATCAAAGGTTGTACCATTAAATTCTTTACCATACTTATTGGCAGTAAATTTAATGGTGTCAGCGCCAACAAATCCAGTTACGGTTCCTTCATCAGACACTGCCTTAACTCCTTCTTCTGTAGCAGTTCCAGCAGTTGTTGCCGCATCTGCGTTAAAGATTCCATTTTTCAGAGTAACTGTCACCTCAGATGGCGCGCCTGTAGCTGAGCTATCCTCCTGTTTTGCATTCTGAATCAGATTATCAATCTCATCCTGTGTATATACTTTATTTAAAGAAAGATTTAATGTCAAAGTCTTTCCTGTGGCATCCCAGATCGCTGTCTCCTGACCCACTTTCGTGGTGGCTGTTGCTGTTGTAGCCACTTTGACGCCTTTTACATTTGAGGTTACCAGCGCACCATCTAAAGTGGCATCTACAATACCAAATTTGGGACCTGAACCTGTGCTTCCTTTGCTTCCAGACTGGCTTCCGTCTAACAACTTTAATGTATTGAACTCTGTTGTCTCAGAAATTCTGGTCAATTCTTCCTGGAGTTGCCCAATTTCATTATTTACTGCTTCACGGTCATCATCCGTTTCTGTACCATTTGACGCCTGGACTGCAAGCTCACGCATTCTTTGTAAGATCGCATGCTGTTCGTTTAATGCACCCTCTGCCGTCTGGATTAAAGAAATACCATCCTGTGCATTGGATGAAGCTTTATTTAAACCGCGGATCTGGCTTCTCATTTTTTCAGAAATACAAAGCCCCGCCGCATCATCTGCAGCCCGATTAATTCGATATCCAGATGATAATTTTTCCGTAGATTTTGCCTGTGCGCTTGTTGTAATCCCAAGCATTCTGTTTGCGTTCATTGCAGACATGTTGTGTTGTACGATCATTGCCATAATATGTTCCTCCTTGTTATTATGTGTGTTAGATGCCGCAAATCCGTTTGCGCGCATATAATGTTTCCTGTACTACAGGAATGTAGATTTTTATAATAAGCGAAGCCCCTAGGTCAGCCCCGCATTATTACCGACTTGATACCTCCCGCTCCTCCCTGCGGATCCGTTTGCGCTCCGCCATAAGGATAGATTTGATCTTTTCCTTTGCCTCCGGCGAAATCTCCTTGTCCCGGTAATGCTTTACCTCATTGCCTGGTTCTGGCGCCATACCGTAACGCACTAACGCCTCGCTCCTCACAATGTTGTACTTTTTTGGCGCATCCACCAAAACCCGTAAATTATTGGAACTGCCACCGGCAAACACAATCTTGATTTCCTCTCCGATCAGTACATATTCCCCTGGTTTCACTGTCAGTTTCAGCATGTTTTAACCTCCTGTTCTGTTTCATTTCCTAATGAATTTTTTGCAACCTTTTATTAACAAAGGTTGCATTATCCCGCAAAAAACAGGAGTGCTTTTTCGTAGATATAACCGCCTGAAGCCAGGGAACCCCCAAGATACAACAGAATTAAAAACACCATAAAATTTAAAAATGTAACATGCATAGCTATCATGAAGGAGGAATTTTTTATGAGCAAAACACAACCCATCCGTCAGACTGGACAATTGACAGATTTTAAGAATTATTATTTGAAAGAACATCCGAATCCGAGAAATTATACGCTGATTGTACTGGGACTGAACACAGCGCTGCGTATTGGTGATATCTTAAAGATTACTTGGGATATGGTATTTGACTTTGAAAAAGGGGAATACCGGGTCCATCTGCAATTGACAGAACAGAAAACCGGAAAAGAGAACATCATTGCATTAAACCGTACGGTTACAGAAGCGTTGGAAGATTTCCGCAAGGAAAAACCTGGCTGCTGCAAAACTGACTATTTATTCTGTAGTCAGAAAAACAGGGACAAGCCAATCAGCCGCTACCAGGCTTACCGTATTATAAAAAAAGCTGCCGAGGAAACCTATCTGTCAGAACACATAAGCTGCCATTCCCTAAGAAAGACGTTTGGCTACCATGCCTGGAAAAACGGAACGCCTCCGGCACTTCTTATGGATATCTTCAACCATTCTTCCTACCAGATCACGAAACGTTACCTCTGTATTGAGCAGGATGACAAGGACAATGTATTTTTTCATATGGATTTATAAAAAAATTTGAATTTAGGTATAAAGTATTTAGAAATTGCTCCGATATAAAAAGTGTAATAAAAAATGCAACCTTTGTTAATAAAAGGTTGCATTTTTTATATTATTTGTTATTTTTTCTCTTTTATACTGTATTATATCTGATTTTTTCCAAAAATTGCGCTGAATCCCCAAAAACTCAAACGGCATGTGGATGCGAGTGCGCATCCTGCCCAGAGGGCTTTTATCTTACAAAAAATTTTAACGAAATTTCCTATAAGGATTCGGGTGTCAAAAGGTAGTTTTCGAAATGGATGTTGGCAAATTGCACAAATGGATGCAAAACGTTGTGACTTGTCCTGACAGTTAGAATTTCTTTGTGTTCTGTTTTTGAAACAGCAATTTCCAAACACGATGTTTGGAAAAGGCTGATCTGAGCCATGGATGGCGAATATCAGCCGGTTGCGTAAATTTGCCA
>CATOOV010000103.1 GCA_951801955.1 uncultured Lachnospiraceae bacterium | reverse complement strand
TACCGAATCGAACTGACATTCGGTTTTGTGAAAAACATACCGAAGGTCTGTTAAAGTTACCCTTTTTTCCGAAAAACATGTCAAAATCTTTTTCAAAAAGTTCTTGACATATCACCAGAATGCTTTCCATCCTTTATGTCCGCAATGATCTCACATGTAGCTTTCATTTTGTTATCTCCAATCTTAGGTCGTACTTTCTTTTCCTCTCCTGTGCAACTATCTGACAGCCGCAGTCAGGACAATCAAATGTGTCATACAATTTATCTTCTGGATTGCTTCCGAAAGCAGCCGTCAGTCCGACTTTACCATTGTCACGGGAAATATAGTGTCTTTCTTTTACAACATTAAATTCGCATCCACAAATCTTGCATCTCAACACGGTGCATCTCTCCTTTATCCCTAAATAAAATCATATACTGCCATATATGCCTGTATCCTGCTGCCATTTTTCTGCTTTACATACCCGCTGCGGTTTTTCCCTCCATGCTCTTTCCTCCCATACGGCGGATCTGCAATGGCAAGCTCAAAATACTTATCAGGTATTTCTTTCATCGCCTCCATGCAGTCCATATGGTAAAGTCTGTTTAATTCAAACATACTCCGGCACCTTCCCTGTATACTCTTTCCGGCACCAGTCAAGATATTTGCTGTTGCATTCTCTGGTGCCGGAGCATGTCCCGCATTCGCCGTATGCCTCCTCGCAGACCGTGCAGTTAAATATACCTTCCGCCCCACTTGTTGACATCTCCGTATCATCTGCCAGGTTGAGCAGCCCTATTTCGTCCAGTCCTGCCACGGTAGTGGCTATCATCTGTTTCATGTGCTCAAAATTTGTCATACTAACTCCCATTCGCCCGCTTCGGCGGGCTCTCCAATCAGGATGGTGAAATCCCTGATTCCACGCTATCTGCCTCCCGGATCATTCCCGCACTGATCCCGTTTTCTATATAGTCCCATGTATGGTTTACGGCGGAAATTTTCTTTTGCATCCTCCGTTGTGCTGTTTTCCTGCTCTTTCCGCTTTATACGGCATAGACGCCTTCTGTGGCTGTTCAGCAATTCTTTTGCAGTCGTTTCTATCAATTTCTCTCCTTTCCCCATGCCCCTTTTATGGAGCATGGCTTTATCATGACTCTTGTGATATATAAAACCCCTTTTTTAACAGGAGTCAAAAGGGCACATAATTTCTTCCGAATATCGTTTTGAAATTTAATTCTTGATACTCTTTCTCAAAAACTTCCTGCGCCATTCCTTTTAACCTGATGTCAATATCATGGTTTCGGTGTACAGCCTCTGGTCCACCGTCGTATGTATGATGCTCCGCACAGAGATACACTTTCAGACCATACTTTTCTGACATTTTCCTGTTTGCAGTACCGTAAAACACATGATGCTCCTGCGTCTGCTTTCTTCCATGGTCATCATGTAGCAGCATACACAGGTAGCATGTCCCGTCCTGCTTGTTATGTAGTATGCTTTTCAACCTTTCTCCTCCACTTTCTATCAAATTCCCTCTCTGCCAGCTCGGGTGAAAAGAAATAATTTATTCCGATCATATCCGCTGGGAGAAACATGCTTTCCTCTGTTTCCATGTATACTTTTTCTTTATCTATACGGAATCCGGTTATCACATAGATATTCACTTTTTCACCGATGACTGAATACAGCCTGGCACCGATGCTGCACGGGACAGCTACATTGTGCTGTTCTTTTTTTTCGATCAACTTTATAGCCTCATTCAATGTGGCAAAATCCTTTTCATTGTCTGTGGTCATCATCATTTCTGTGAGATTTTTGACTACTTCGCTGGTGTTCATCAGTCTTTCTCCTTAAATCTTCTGGCGTGATACGTTCTTGATTTCCTTTTTGATATCCAACAGTCCGTTTGTGTCCATACTGATACTTACCTTTATTACCTGATTGATCTGGATATTCATTTTCTTGATTTTTTCATAGCAAATATGGATTGACATGGACTTGATCAGATCGAGGATTTCATCATCTACAGGTGCATCAGATTCTTTTCCGAGTAATGTATTTACCTTCTCGTCAACACTCTCAACACGTTGTTTCCGTTTTGCTTCGTACTGCGCTTCCGGACACTGGCACGTTTCTATTGCCAGTTCCCGTAAAAGCTCCTCGTTTCTCACCATGTCAAGAGTTGCCTCTGCAGCCATTCCCTGATGACAGTATGGACAATATACTGTGACCGTCCCGTATTCCCCACCCTGCTTTTTCTGATCTTCTATGATATCCTTCAACATATGGTTCCCTCCTGAAATGCATCCAGTATGTATGTCATGCCATCCCGGATTATCTTGGATCTCTTATACTGCAGTTCGTCATCTTCCGAAAGATCTCCAAACTTCCTTATCCGCTCAAACTGACGTATCATTGTAACCTGTTCGTCGTAAATCTGTCTTACCTCTTCCAGCGCATAACCTACTCCACGTGGCTGTAAAATTTCTGTCCTTTCAGCAACAGTATCTTTTTTATTCTCTTCGTTCTCCACTGCTGCAGGCTTGCTTTCCGCTCTGTCGGCGACAGTCTGTTCAAGATCTCTGTCCTCTGCCGCCGGCTGCGGAATTATCTCTTTACTGGTGTCCAAGTTGGACACGGTTTCATTGCCATTTGCCTGATCCAAAGACACACTCCCGTATACTTCTCCGGTGTCCAAGTTGGACACGGTTTTTGTATCTTTGCTTTGTTTTAATGCTTCGATGTCAGCCAGTGTCATCGGTTGCTTTTTTAATGCCTCCTCCTGCTGCCCCTTATCAAGACCAGCCAGTCTGGACGCTACAGATAACCCGATCTGTCCATTTTTAAAAATCTCCATCGCTCCCGGCACCAGATTGTTATAAATGCTTTGGTATCTTCCAACCTGCCCGTCTCCACATTTCATTTCCTTTGCAATTTCCGCACGCAGGGCACGCCCTTTCAGCTCTTCATTGTCAAGCATTGCCGGGAGGATCTTTGACAGCCTTACGGCCTGCATCATCTTTTCATAGTGACTGCTTTCGCTGGCTGTGCTGTTGGTACAGATCACTATGTACTCGGCAATCATTTCAAGCATCCTGTCATCTTCAACATCACCCTGCTCTGCAAGTATCTTCTCGGATATCTTTTTTGCCATCAGCCCGCTCATGTCGATCACGATGCAGGGAAGAAATTCAAACTCTTTATATCCGCGATCCACATTATAGACACTGGCACGTTTGCGCTTATGTCCGGCTAATATCTCATACTCACTCATGTCGGTCTTTCTTACGATCAACGGCTGCAGTATTCCGCCAGCAATCAACATGGTATCGGCAAGCTCTTCCACCTCGTCCTCACTTCTGGTATAAAAATTCAATGCGGATTCTTTCAGCTTCGTATGATGTATCTGTTGTACCTTTATCTGTCTGGTTTTTGACTCTCCAAGATCCCCGCCTTTTTCCTTTATCAGTTTACTTAGACTTCCCATGACATCACTCCTCAATCAAAGACAGAATCTCTTTGGTCAGCTCAAGATAGTCTGCTGTCACTTTACTGTTTTTCCGATGTTTCAGCAGTGGTTTTCTGACTTTCTTATCCTCTGCGCTTTCGCATACTGCCGAACGGCTTATTATTGTATCAAAAATGATATATGTATCCTGCTCTATCAGATCCATGATCCTGTTGAGACTTTTCTTCTGGTTGTCGAACATTGTAAGGAGACACGCATAATTGAGATCTGGCTGATATTCCCGTTTCTGCGCAGCATCCTCAAGATAATCCCGCATCAGTTCCAGTCCATTTATGCAAAAACCTGCTGCCTTAAAGGGAACTATCACCAGATCTGCAGCGTGCAGCGCACTCAATGTCAGAAACTGCATGGTCGGCTGGCAGTCTATGATCACGTAATCATATCTGTCTGCCATACTGTCGATCTGTCTGCGGAGCTCATTGTGATTCAATCCGCGTACATCAGATTCCCTGTTGACACGTTCCAGCTCCGCCATTGATGGAATCACATCAAGATTTTTGTATTTACTGCGCCTTATCAGACTCTTTATAGTCTTCCCGCTATATATCCTGAGAAGTGTTTCCGCATTCGGATTATACTTCCACAAGATGTAGCTCGCATTTCCCTGCGGATCGGCGTCAATCAGCAGTACCCGCTTCCCCTCCCCTGCTGCCAGATTGTATGCAAGGTTCACTGCCGTTGTCGTCTTGGCACAGCCTCCCTTATAGTTACTCACCACTATTACTTTCATTCCTCTTCTCCCTCCTGCCTGGCATTAGGACAGCTGCATCTGCTGCCAGTTAGTGTTTTACTTATGCGGAGGCACTTATCCACAATCCCCTGCATTAACCGTCTCCCACTTGCTTTTTATCCTGATCTCCGTATAGTAAAAGTAACTCATGCCATTGTAGCGATTGACACCTGTTCGAATACTGTTCTTATCAATGTAGAATCCTTCCCTTGGTTTCGGTCCCTCCTGAATGATCTTCCGCATTGTCCAGTGACTATACTTTTTTTCATTGTCTTTACCGAATACGTCTTCTGGGCGTACCAGATTTTTGCTGGTGGAATAACTAAGGCACCTCTTCCTGTCCTCTTCCGGCAGAAAGCTTAGCTGTCCTTCTGTTTCATCGTCTTTGCTCTTCTTGGTCAGATAATCTGCAAGCTGCTCATAGCCACCTTCTTCCCGCAGGCTCTGAAAATTAATGCCTGCCCTTCCCCACAGCTCCTTACAAATCAGATCAACATTTTGTATCGTCCTTGGACGGTTGATCAGTATATGTACATGTATTCCGCCATACCTTCCGATCTCGATCCGGCGGATCCATTTCAACTGTTCCCCCGCTCTCTTGTACCTTTTCCGAAGTTTCTCTGTCCAGTCCTGCACATCTTTGAGCACTTCCTTTGACGTCTTCCTTGTACCTCTCGGATATTTCAATGTGAGCCACAGATCCCACGGGTGAAAGTTCAATATTATGGTTCGGCGCACCCTCTTTGCTTTATTGGTCAGATTCTGTCTTGCGATCTGTTCAGGAGTCGCTTTCACCCGTGCTGCCCTTTTTTCTCCCTTGGCACCGTAATTTCCGGCGAAGCTGTATTCATAATCTATTACATCACCCATATCATATGTTTTTTTGAAATACGCCATCGGTACGAATCTCCATCTTTAATATAGTTAGAATGTTTCCAACAGGCCATCTAAGCCTTGATTTTACTAGCTTTTAGCATGTACTAATTGCTGTTGTTAATTGTGTACTTGTATTTTATAGTACTACGATATTTTTTTAAATAAAACACTATACTTGTGCACCCCCTGCGCGACACACAGGTACATTTTCCCCGTGGTCGCTATAGGAACTTAGTGAGAAATCAGCGACACACCAGCATATGTGTCGCGCAGGAGGTACAGGCAAGCATTCTTATGCATTATCACCCCCTCCTAATCTGCTGGTTTTCTATTTTCTGCTGTCTCTGTTGTTGTTTTTCAAACAACTCTGTATCAAAGATGATCGGACTATTGCGGCGTGTCGGATCCTGCTTCTTGGCAAACGTCTGTCCCTTTGTCCGATATTGTTTCATGAGATACTCTTTTGTGTAGCCGAGCTTTACCAGCTCACCCAGCCGCATGATTCTCTTGGGGTATTTTGATGGCTCTTCTGCCTCTCTTTGCTGCTTTATCTGAGCTTCCAGTGCCGCTATTCTTTTTTCTAATGCAGAATCTCTTTTTTCACTTTCCACAAGAATCTTCGCTAATCGCTTCTCCAAATCCTCTCCTGTCCCTGTCAAAATGTTCTCACCTCCTACTTTCCCACCAGCTCCGGCTCGTCCGCCCAGCTCTCATCCAGCTCTTTCAGCTGCATCCTCTTGACCATGTAGCCAAGGATAAATGCTTTTTCTACTTCTGACTTCTTTACAAAATTCTCTGCAGTACGCACTGCCGATTCTTTCTTTTCCTGATCCATATATTCACCTCCTGTCGTTGTCTTTTTCCTGTTTCTCCCTTATACTGTCCTTACAGGCTCCCGCCAGAGCCGAGTACAGAAGAAAGGAGAAATTCTTCATGTGGACATACCATACTTCTATTGGTCTTTTAAAAATTGTCAAAATACAAGGAACATATTATTTTATGCTCGGTCATGATGAAACTGCATGGACTGGACATACCAATCCACAGGTAGTAGCCGATGATGTGTATTGCCACGTTACTGGCTGTCCAGCATGGGACAATTCCAACATCACCGGACCAACCGATCTGTCAGAATGGAAGAAATGTTAACAATGTGGCAATTCATTATCAGTATTATTCCTTATTGCTAGGATCTTCCCTTCTGTCACAACGAGCTGTAAAAGTGCATAACAATCCTTGTCAGTCATTGACTGTGGTGATTGCTGATACTGCTCAACCTTTTGTAAAATGACATTCTCAGCTTTATCGAGAATGTCATTTTTCTTAGTTGCCTCACTCTCTTTATCCATGTACTCACCTCCTCGTTATCCAAAAGCAATTTCATTCGCTCAGCTGATTCAATAACTGTTCATACTCATCAAGCTGCTGCCTGTTATAGTGTGAGAACTCTGTAACTCTCTGCTGCCGTTCTCTACTCTCTGCAAGCTCCTGTCTGGCAAGCAATACCGCAGCATTAGATTTTATAATCAGCATACCAATACTGTCCAGACCTTTTAACAGATCTGTCATTTCCCTCAAATCCTGTTTTGTACTTTCAGCCAACATGAAATATCACCCCTTTTTTCATCATCCATAATCCACTATCTTTCATAACTCTTGACACCAACAAAGAAAAGTGCTGTGTCATCTCGGTTCCCCGCATAAGTCCTCTTCTCTCCCTCACAAGCCGATTCGGTTTTCACGCCCGGGGCGTTAAGTGGGGCAATTGATGTGTTTCCAGTGATCTCTATCCCACCGTCCTCCTTGCTTTTCTTTGTGGCTTTAAAACAATTATAAGTGGCAATAAATCATTTGTCAAGATGAAAATGTGGCATCTAAACATTTTGTTTTAATACCACATTTTTCTTGACGATTAATTTTTTGAGAGATATAATGTTGAATGGAAGGTGGTGAACACGTGATAAATAAAAACTTAAAAAAACTCAGAAAGCGATTAGAACTAACACAACAAGAATTTGCAAACTGCATAGGTGTTAAAAGAAATACTGTAGCAACCTATGAAACTGGAAAAAGTAATCCTAGTGATGCAGCAGTTACTCTTATTTGTAGAACTTTTAATGTAAATGAAGATTGGCTTCGCACTGGTGCAGGCGGTGACGAGAATATGTTCGTCAAATTATCCGAAGACGAAGAGCTTGCTATGTATACCCAGATGCTCTTAGATTCAACTGATGATGTTGTGGCTGATATGATAAAAGAAATCATAGTCATATATGAGAAATTAGATAATGATTCAAAGCAGGCGTTGAAAAATGTTGCCAGGAAACTGTTAGATAAAATGAATGGTAAATAGATTAACTTTTTTTACATATAAAAATTGACATTATCATTCCTTAGTGGTAAGATGACAATAAAGGAGGGTACTACCGATAGACGGTTAGCCCCCGAAAATTATGCTAAAAAATGACCGCTAAGTTGGGGAACTTGGGGCGGTTATTTTTTTGTGTTACTTCCGATTGTATATCCAAGTCCGAATGCAGTCAGTACCAGACTGATCACGGCAATCAGACCTTCGATCGTCATCATTAGTATCGCCCTCCTTTATCCATATATTTCTGCACTATGTACAGATGTTTATGTAATCAAAGATTACGCTGGAACCGGAGGGTTACAAATCCCTCCGTGGAGGGCTAACCGCCTACCGTTATGGTAGTACCCATGACGGTATTATATCAAAACAACATACAGATTGCAATCATTTCCCAGTCGAAAGAAAGATGTAACAACTCTTTTAATACAGAAAAACAGATAAGGCTATCGTTTATTCATGAGATTAAGATGAGTCTTAATCATTATCAATATTTGGGATATAAACTTCTTTTCTTTATCCTCATCTAATTTCTTTATGAGTCGTAATACTTCGCTTTTTTCACTCATATGTGACACTCCTTCTGGTTTTAAACTATGTTGTGACTATACGCAATTATGTGCCTTTACTTGATAATATGGTATCATAGCGCAAGGGATAAAATCTACCTCCATCTTTTCATATCTTATTTTTCAGATAAATTTCGTCAGATATATACAAAAAAAGAACCGTCATTTTTTTATAGTTTCTTGCATGTTTCCTAATATTTCTCCAAAATCAATCCAAATACTGTATTTTTCTGATTATTCTTTGTATAATATATGTAATAGTTTAATGTAATGCAGACTACCCTAACAAAAGTAAACGGTGGATAGCATGTACCTATACAAAATCCGAACCATCCTGTATCATAGAGTCAGGATGGCTCGGATATACTTTTATTACTATTCTTTTCAGGCTTACGGCAGTGTTCCGGGAGATTT
>CATOOV010000102.1 GCA_951801955.1 uncultured Lachnospiraceae bacterium | reverse complement strand
AAAGCATGGTTCAGTGACAAGGCACATTTCATCTGTTATAGTGCAAGTTATGCTTTTGAAATAAGTGTATGTGATGGATATTCTATTGATTTTTCTTGTAATGACGATAAATTGTGGAAACAGGTAAAGTATTCCCTGAGTTCATTCCCTGAGTTTTTTGCGTGCCTAAGTTCATTTGGATATTGAAGAGATGGAAAGGATGGGGCTTACATGTATGAGCGTTACGCAAGTTTCAACCGCTATGGCGATCTATCCAAATTTATAACAGATCCGGATTTATTACAGGTCACAGGGGATGAGTGCGTCTATATTTCTAATGAGAATGATTATGATATTGCAGTGGACTTAGAGACCTGTTATGCTTCCTTTGATGAAGTGAAGCCATTTATAGCGTTTTTGGCGACTCAAATCTGCGAATTGGACAATGCTGCACAGCGGTTTCACCGGAAAAAAAGAGTAAAAAATGGTGGGCGTGGTTATGTAAGCCTCCCAAGTCCCGCAGGTACGTATCGGATTGATTATTCTCAAAGTATAGAGGACAACCCCGCACCACAGGAAGAGACATTTCAATTTATTTTAGTCTTTATTTATATGGAAGAAAAAAACCAGATCAGTTTCGATTACTGGTGTACCACAGAAAATTCACAGCTTGAGGTTGTTTTTGAATATAAAGAGAATAAATTTTTTCTGCGGACGTACGGCGCGATTGACAATATCCCCGACAACTGGGAGGATGAACAGCTTATCATAGGATATGGAGGATAGGAATGACATACAGCAAAGGGAGAACGTTATCCGGAAGCGGTATGATTGAAAGGAAGGTGCGGGATGGCATGGCCGATTTGGTCTGGGTAGTCAGGGAAAATGGCGAATTGCTGCTTGGCACCCCCTGGGGTGTCTATTCAAGGCGGCTTATTGACGTAAATTACCGGATCAAAAAACCGGTCTTTGGGACATATGAAGATCTGAAGGATATTTTGAAAACAGCATTTGGAATGTATGAGGATTTCAAGCTTGCTTTTGTATAATACTGATATAACATCGTTAGATTTGTAACCAAATTGGTTTATGAATTCAGGAATGATAGAGGGATTTTAATATTTTGGCGAATCAGGAGGAATATCGAAATGGATTTCATTCAGATAAAAATTGAAAAAGACCGTTCCATAGCAAAGTATATAAGGATTATCAGAAAATTCGATCATTCTTTGCCGATTGGAACGATAAAGCAGCGAATCGATGAAAATGATTTTGTGATGGGATTTGACCTGGAGTGTTATGATATTTCAGAGGATATCGACGGAAATGAAATTGACAGAAAAAAGATTTTTCGGGATATGCTTAAAGAACTTTGTCGGGCGGGAGCACGGATTTCCATCTATGAAGACGGGGAAATGATTTCCATGAAAATTTTGGATAATCGGTTAGCTTTTTTAGAGGAAATAAGAATACAAGTAGAACGGGATATAGAACGGGAATTAGGCTATGAATGATTCTGGTTTATGAAACTTTTCGTGAAAAGCCCATTTTCACAGACAAAAGCGGCAATGCGTATATTGTCAATTGGTTTATTCCGGTATGCAGTGAAAAAAAGCGGTCTGTGGAAAATATGCTGAGGCTTTTGAGGGAAGATGAAGCAATTCCAAACTGGCTGATTCCGTTTGCCGATGAAGATGGCGGAAACCTTTTTTGTTTCAGCGTAAGAGAAGAGGATTGCGGCGCAATCTATTATTATAATCACGAGTTTGAATATGGCGAGAATCCGGAGGAATATGTGACCTATCTGGCAGAGACGATTACAATATTTATCAATTCATTGGTTGAGGAAGAAAATGACGAGGACGGCGAAGCGTAAATGGACAGAGATGAACTTATCGAAAATCTTCGGACAACTCTTCTGTGGGAAACTGTGTGTGTCCATATTGAAAGCAGGAATGAAGCGGATGTTCTTTTGCAAAAGGCGGGCATGGAGAATGGTGTCGCTGCCGAATGCGCAGAGATTCAAGACAGCGAGGACTTTTTCGTAACGGACGTTTGCAAAAGCGGCGGCAGGATTGCCATTGATTTTGAAATGCCGTTTATCCTTTGCGTGAATAATAAATACCGTATCGAGGCAACGGCGGCAGGAAAGCTGGATATACCAAATCCGGCGGGCTATCCGTATGGTTTGTATGATTTTGCAGCCATAGGAAAAAAGGAGCTGTTGTCTTTCGGCGGCATTGTCAGCGTTTCTTCCATTATATACAGCGACGTCGAACTGTTAGGTATGTTAGGCGAAAAAAATCGGCGACGGTGCTATTGATGATGCTTTTGACACTGTTTCCGCCGCAATCGGCGATACTGTTTGGAAAAAGTTCGGCGAATTGATCGACAGACAGGGCTTGGGCGATGAACTTGCGGTTTGCGACGAGCTTTTTAACAATATTAAGCGGGATATGGCGTGGGCATGTGTGGAAAAGGTATTGGATACGCCTGTTTTTTTACCATGCTGGCAGAAATCTATAAGGAAGGGTATTTTCCGTGTTCATGGAACGGGGAATATCCTTCCGGCTGGGTGGTTGTATTGTAGCAGGAGAGATGACAATTATGGATTTAAACAGATAACTGCCGATTAAAACTTTTTGGTATTTTAAAATCTAAAATATTCATAGTTGACAAAAAGATAAATCAAGAAATTATGGAGGGGAAAATATGTTTTTTCATTATGGCTTGTTGGAAGAAACAAGAAAAGAAATTAAGAACATACGGTTTTTCAGAGAAGATGTTGAGATAAATGCAGAGGAATATGAAGTCATACATGATTATGACGAAGCATACGAAAACGCATTTGACAGAGAGTATGAAGAACTTGAAGGACAAATGTGGGTCGATATTTTGGAGGATGAAATAGGAGAAGTGCGTGGGATAATTTATGAGCATGACAACTATGCGGAATTAAATAAAATTGTACGTGGCATAGAAATTCCCGAGTTAGATGATATTGAGTTTCCGATCGATGACATCAGCGTAGAGCAAGAGATGTACAGCGAGATAGAATTGTGCGCAAAAAGCAGATTTATCTGCGGAAAGGGAAACGCATTTTTCGAGAGTTTGTTCAAGGCATATAAACTCGGCGTCTGGTCATGCGGATGGAGGAATGGAAAAATAATCGTATACGTTCCTGCTGATAAATGACATGGTATATATTAATATTTTACGCAGAAAGGGAATGACAATATGAAACTTTATTTGAGCACCGATACCGATATAGAAGATGTTGAGATAGACTATATTGAAGTTAAATTGGCTACTGATGAAACTATGACAGTGGACTGGGATGAGAGTGACATTGCATGGGAAGACAATGGTTTTAATGCCCGCTATAAGGGTGTTTATTTCGATGAGGAGTATGCGAACGGGAAGCTGTCCAGTCTTCATGGGATGCAGATTGAATATATTAACCTCTATACGGAATCTGACAGCGATTCAGATATTGTCATAACGGATATGACTTTTGAGGATGAAGGAGAACAGTATACCCCGGAACATCTCCTTCCATATGTTATAAGTATGGAGGGGTGAGATGCCATGAAAAACAAATTGGTTTGGGAACAGTGGTTAGATTTTAGTTAGGCAGATTAGGAGAATATAAAGATGTGGAAAGAACGTTTAGAGGAAATCAGACAAGAAGAAAAACGATATGGCAGCCACATAAATTGCGGTATTTCGGAGGAAGAAGCGGGAACCTTTATAAAAGCCGTCAAGCATGAATTGGGTATCGCCTTGCCAGAGGAATATCTCAAAATTTTGAGAACCATAAATGGCATTGAATATAACGGTTTTATTCTTTATGGGGTTGATGAACCGCTGCTGAATGAGGCATCCAATCAGCATATAAACGGACTAATTGACTGCAACAAAGTCTGGTATGAAAATGAATGGCAAAAACAATTTCTTTTTTTAGGCGAAAGCAGTATAAGCTGGTATGTTTATGATTTGAAAACAAAGAAGTATTATGAGTTAGATAATCCGTCAGGAGAGGCTGGTGAGGAATTCAATGATTGTGAGAGTATGCTTGATAAAATGTTTGAGGATTCTTTACGCTGATTGCAGCAGTGAAATAAAGATTGGGTAGTATTATCACAAGAGAAATATCAGGGAAATGCGAAGACAGATCCAAAAAAGCGGCGGCAGACTGCCGCGTGATAAAAGGTGTACTGTGACGAAGAAAGAGCAGGACATCTTTTATTATAGGAGAATTTTTGGTCAGGTTTTCCGCCGTCAGTCCTTGTTTACGGAGGCTGGTTTGGATTTTTGATTCAATATTAAAACGTTGCAACATATGTTATGCCCGGTTCTGGTTGAGGCAGAAGATACCCTAAAATATAAAAGTTTACAAACACACTTGACAATACTTCTCTGAATTGACCGGAGGAAGGGCATCACATTCGCAACGGGTACGCCGATCAGCAACAGCATGACGGAACTCTACACCAATATGCGTTATCTCCAGTACAATACCTTACAGCGATTGGGGTTGGGGCATTTTGACAGTTGGGCGGCATCGTTTGGGGAAACACAGACAGCGATTGATATAGCGTTCCAGTTATAGGTACATCAAACAAAATACAGGGCAGGAACACACTGGAAAAGGGATTGCGAGATGCAGTCCTTTTTTGATATGGGAAAAGGAGAATATCAGATTATGGAAAATTTAATAAAGTATGAAATGGAAACGGTAGTAAATTACAATGTCGGAGAACAGACGGCAACTGTTTACACAAGGGATAAATCAGTGATGCGCAAACTGGATCGGCTTGTGGCGGATTATCCTGAAAGCTATAAGCTGCTAAGTCAGACGGAGATTGACAAGACCTATTCCATGCCAAAATCATACATTACTTATCGCAAGCCGAGAACGGTAAGCAACGAGCAGAGGGAACAGGCAAGGCAGAGAATGGCAAAGATAAATTCCAACGATAATTAACGTGTAAAATGCAGGAATAGCGTTCTGCGATTAACAGAAAATGCACAGCAGATATTTTTGTGGGTGTATCCCGTTGTCTGTGCGGCATAAGTGGGGAATTTCATGGAGAAGGTGGTTTATCTCCAAAATATCCGTTTATTATCGTACAAAAAGCAAAAGAAAAAGGAAAGAGGGATATTTCCATGACAAACAATGAAAACAAAAAAGCCGCTTAATGAGGGAAAGGAGAGCCAAATAATGGATTTTGAATATTTTTATGGGAAACAGAGCAGCCAGTATGCCTTTTACCGCATACCGAAGCAGTTATTTATGGAAAGGCAGTTTGATACGCTGTCAATCGGGGCAAAGCTGCTCTACGGAATGGTGATTGACCGCATGGAGCTGTCACAGAAAAATGGGTGGATTGATAAGCGTGGAAGGGCATACATATATTTCACAGTTGACGAAGTAAAGGACAGATTTCATTGTGCCAATGACAAAGCGGTGAAGCTGATGAAGGAACTTGACAGTGACAAAGGGATAGGCTTAATCGAAAGCGTAAGGCAGGGATTGGGAAAGCCGAATATTATTTACGTCAAAAACTTTGTAGGCGGTTCACAGGTGTAGAGAATATCTTTTTATGCAAGACAGATAGGAATGAGTGGGATTTCGCCGTAGCCGGCATTGTGGAAATGTTGTATAACTGGCTGTTTATGGGGTTGTGGGTAACTTAAGTTTGCAGGATATGGGAAAGCTGTATTTTGCTTTTCTATGTGCTGTGAACAGAGTTATCCATGACTCCATAGCCAGTTATGTACATTTCCACGATGCAAGGGAAGGATTTAGGATAGGATTGATATGATTGATTCAGTATGACTATACTCAGTATAGTTAATATCAGTATTGTTACATTTCGATTTTCGGAATTGCAGAGGTTCAGAAATTGGACTTCTTGAACTCCGATTATCAGAATTCAAGAGGTAAAGAAGATAGACTTCAAGAGTTCTGATTTTCGGAATACAGTAAAATATGGAAAATCAGATATGACAGTCATATGCATAACAGTTAATTTTACGGACATATTGTCATGTTTGCATATTGAAAACAGAACTTAGGATGTTTAAACAACACCTTGCCCGTGGGAGAAAATTCTGTGGGAAATTGTTATTTTTCTGTGAATTCTCTTGAAATTAAAAAAAATATAAGGTAAAATAAGTCTGTTTTCGGACTGAAAGGAGAAAAGTATATGTACACATCAAAAGAAGTTCTTGCTATCTTCAATGCAACAATCAATGGTTCTGAGGAAATCTACCGAGCTGTTGCCAAGTCGTTTGGTTTATCGGATTGTGCATTTTGGATATTGTATTGCATACGCCAATCGGAAGAAAAAGTCACCCAAAAAGACATATGCAGTTTTATATACCAGCCAAAGCAGACTGTCCATTCCGCCTTGAAAAAGATGGTGGAAGACGGCTTAATTGAGGTTGGGGATTACAACGGTAAACGTCATAAGTATGTTACACTGACGGAAAAAGGCGAAGCATTTTCCAAAAAAACGGTTGATTTGGTTCTTGCGGAAGAAATTGCAATCTTTGAGGATATGGATGCCTCAGAAAGAGAAATTGCAATGAAATTGCTTGCAAAATACTCAGACAGCCTATCTCGGCGAATGAGTAAGTTCACATAGGAGTTATTATGGAAAAGAATTTAACGCAGGGAAGTATTAAAAAACACTATTTTAAGTATCTTGGTGCTGCTTTTGGAAGCTCCATGATCTCTTGTATATATGGACTGGTGGATGCTGCCGTAGTTGGTCAGTATCAAGGTCCGAAAGGTACGGCGGCACTGTCTATTGTGATGCCGATTTGGACGATTTTGTACAGCTTGGGAATTTTGACCGGTGTCGGAGGCTCTATCAAATATTCATATTACAAGGCACAGGGGAAGACTGACAAAGCAAATGCTTACTTTACCTTGTCCTTGTTTCTCACATCAACAATAGCTGTAATCTGTTGGATCGGGCTTACTGTTTTTGATGACCAGCTGCTCCGCCTGTTTGGTGCGGATGATATTCTTCTGCCATTGGCAAAGACATATCTCCGCCCGATTCAGTTTGTAATTCCAGCATATCCGTTCACTCAAATGCTCGCCGCTTATCTGAGAAACGATAATGCACCAGGGCTTGCAGCTCTTGCGACTTTGTGTGGCGGATGCTTCAATATTTTTGGAGATTTGTATTTTGCGTTTGGGTTAGACATGGGTATGTTTGGTGCAGGTCTTGCAACTGCTATTGGCGTAACGCTGACGATTGCGGTTATGGTTTCCCATTTTTTCAGCAGGAAAAATGCACTCAGGCTGTCCCGTGTTCATGATTATATTCATAAGGCAAAAGAGCTGGTGTTCAATGGCTGCTCTACCTTCGTTTCGGAAATAGCGATGGGAATTATTGCGATGTTATTCAATCGCCAGATTATGAATTATTTGAGTTCAGATGCACTGGCGGTATTTGGTGTTATTGTTCAGATTTCCGGTCTTGTCCAATGCTTTACTTATGCTGTCGGACAGGCTGCACAGCCAATTATCTCCGAAAACTATAGTGTGCATAATTTGGAGCGCATCAAAGAAACACGGAAATATTCCCTGTGGACAGTTGCAGTCTTTGGTGTTCTATGGACAGCGGCAGTTTTTTTGTTTCCAAATGCTTTTGTGAAAGTATTCATGTCCCCGACAGACAGCGTATTGCAGATTGCTCCCAGTATTATGCAGGTCTATGGTCTTGCGTATCTACTTTTGCCGTTGAACATTTTTGCAACCTATTATTTCCAGTCTGTGATGCAGCCGAAAACAGCATTGATCATTTCTATGGCGCGGGGCATGGTTCTATGTGGTGTATTAGTGTTTGTGCTTCCGGCACTGTTTGGTGCTAAACTTCTATGGTGGGTTATGCCAATTACAGAGTTGGTAGTTGCAATATATACTATTTTGTGTATGGTAAAAAGTAACAGAAGTCTTGCATTAAAGTAAAAACAGGAAGGAATTTCCAGCAAAAACCGGATAGGAAATACAGATTGCACTTCACGGAAATGTGGAGTGTTTTCTTATTTCAAAAGCGGTTATTTGGAAAACTATTTTTCTAAAAAAGAGGTCTGTTTTTTGGTAATGTGCTATATCATGCAGGAATGTAATTTAAGCAAAAAATTCATATTTTATCAAGGTAATTTATGAATTTTGGAGTGTTAAGGGGGCTAGGGGGATTAATGTCGTCAACTTAAGCCATAGTTATCCATTCTTATATATAAGAAAATAATTTATATAAGAAAATAATTAAAAAATTTAAATAAAAACACTTGACAAATACGCCAAAAAATGTTGCCCCGCAATTAATTATCTTATTGATTGTGAGGTATCCGTATGTTCAAGAAAAACAGTATCTGTCAGCTTATTAAAAATGTGAAAGACCTTATTGCTTCTGCTTCGTTCAAAGAAAAACACTGTATCGAAAAAACTGCCTTTACAAGAAACAGAAAGCTCTCCTTCCAAGACATCATGTATTTCG
>CATOOV010000101.1 GCA_951801955.1 uncultured Lachnospiraceae bacterium | reverse complement strand
AGGTTCTGCTTCTACAAATTTCGGCAGTTTCTGCTGAATCAGCTGAATCACCACACTAATAATCACATTTGCATCAAACCGTTTCAGAAAAAAGAAATCCATACTTTTGTTATCCAAAAGCACTTCCTCCCCCCGGTTAATCTTGTGGGCATTCACAATAATATCACTCTGTGCTGCCTGCCGGAAAATCCGTGTCAGACGGACAACATGAAATTGTTTGGAATCAATCATATCCTTCAGTATGCTTCCTGGTCCCACACTTGGAAGCTGGTTTACATCTCCTACCAAAACCAGCCGGGTTCCTGCCGCTATTGCTTTCAACAACGCATACATCAGAGAAATATCTACCATAGACATCTCATCTACAATAATGACATCGGTTTCCAGAGGATTCTGTTCATTGCGCTCAAACCCTGCCTTTCCTTCCACTCCGCCATTCAATTCCAGCATACGGTGAATGGTCCTTGCCTCAAATCCCGTGGTTTCGCTCATCCGCTTTGCCGCACGTCCAGTAGGCGCTGCCAGAAATATATCCATTCCCTCCATCTCAAAATACCGGATCACAGCATTGATAGTGGTCGTCTTTCCAGTACCTGGACCACCGGTAATCACTACCAGCCCATTACAGACAGCTTCCCTCACTGCCTCCTGCTGGCGCTCATCCAATTTCATCTCTGTACTTTTTTCAATGGCACAAATCCGGCTCTTAATTTCAGATTCCGCCACATCATAAGAAAAATCCAATTCTTTTAACATCACTGCTGCATTCATTTCCATGTAGTAATATCTGGATGCATATATATAACGGGAGTCTTCCATCTCTTTGATTACCAGCTTTTTGTCAATGGCAAGATCCATATAATGTTTTTCAATATATTCTGTCCCAATCCCCAGAAGTTCACTGGTCCGATTGGTCAAAACCTCCTCTGGCAGACAGGTATGCCCTTCTGCCGACGCCTGTACCAAGATATACAAAATCCCGCTTCGAATCCGAAAATCTGAGTTGGTATGGATGCCAACACGGGAAGCGATCTCATCTGCAATACGAAAACCCACACCCTGGATATCATCTGCCAAGCGGTATGGGTTTTCCTTTAGTATTCCATATAATTCATGTCCATATGTCTGATATATTTTTCCTGCAAGATTTTGTGAAATATTGTACTGCTGCAGAAAAATCATTGCCTGCCGCAGACCACGCTTTTTCTCTACCTGCTCTGCAATTTCCATTGCCTTCCGCTCGCTGATTCCCTTTACCTCTGCAAGCCTCTCCGGCTCATTTTCTATAATATGGAAAGTGTCTTCCTTAAATTTCTTTACAATCCGTGCGGCTAAAGCCACTCCGACGCCTTTAATGGCGCCGGAGCCAAGATAACGCTCAATAGATACCAGATCTTTGGGGGCTTTCACCTGGAAAGACTGCATGTTAAATTGTCTGCCATAAGAGGGATGCATGTTATAATCTCCAGTCAGTTCCAGCATTTCACCTTCACCAACACCATGAAATATACCCGTACATGTAATCTCTTCTTCGTCGCTTACCAAATTCAATACGGCATAACCATTTTCACTGTTCTGATATACGATATGTTCTACATATCCTTTCAGCGTTTCCACTTGTTTATTCCAGTCCGTAATTGCGCTTCATCTGCTCATAGAGCATCTGCGCAAGCCCAAGCCCTTCTCCCTGTGCAGACTGTTCTGAAAAACTCTGGACCATCTGTTCTTTATAGTAATCCTGAAGTTGTCTGGTGGAGGAAGAAACACTCTCGGATTCGGGAACCATTTTCTGCATTGCTTTAAACATCTGTTCTGTAAAATATGCCTCAAAATCCTTGCAGACTTCCATCAGTTCCTTTTCCGTAGCTTTGGACAAATCAGAATTCAAGGTGTCTTCAAGCTTATTTGCTGAATTGCTGGTTGTATTGGTATCGTATAAATTGCCTAATCCTTGTACACTAAGACTCATAATGTAACCCTCTTTCTGCAAATATCTATCATCATGGATTCAAGAACGCCATCGGCGTCCTTGCTGCGGGGCGCTGACCAGCTCCGCTGGCAAAAACAAATCTGCACCCCTAATTAATTATCGTTTTAACTGATTTGCCTGACCCAACATATCATCGGAAGCCTGGATCGCTTTGGAGTTCATTTCATATGCCCTCTGTGCCACAATCAAATTAACCATCTCATCTGCCACCTGTACGTTGGATCCTTCCAAATAGCCCTGGCGGATCGTACTCAATACCAGATTGGGCGTCGTGGCTTCATTCAATGGTTCTCCAGACGCATCTGTGGCAGCAAGAAGGCTGTTGGACATTTTGTCAAGCCCTGCTGGATTATTAAACTGGAAAAGCCCAATGGATTGATTTAAATCTACATAATTACCCTGATTATCTATATAACCAAAAGCTCCCTCTGCAGTAACCATCATTTTACTTGCACTGACCCCGCCAGGAATCACAATGGGATTTCCATTGGTATCTAAAACCGGAAATCCATCAGCCGTAACCAAAGTAAGATTGCCATCGGCTCCTGAACTCAATTTAAAATCACCGTTTCTTGTATAATATGTATTTCCATCGGCTCCTCTTACCGCAAAAAATCCATCTCCGTCAATTGCCATTGCCGTATAGCTCTCACTGTCCAGATGCGCTCCCTGTGTAAAATTCGAGGTAATTGCCGCCACCCTGGTTCCCAGCCCAACCTGTGCGGGAATCGGTTTCTCTTCGCCATTTGCCGTGGTTGTCCTCGTCTGTAAGGTTTGATACAGCAATGATTTAAATTCTGTCTTCTCATTCTTATAACCAGTGGTATTTACATTCGCCAGATTGTTTGCAATTGTATCAACTGCTGTCTGCTGGGAAATCATGCCGGACGCAGCCGACCATAATGATCTCATCATATCAAAAAACTCCTTTCTATACCTTTGCCATTCCTACTGCTTTTTCCAGTGTGCTGTCTATGGATTGAATGATTTTCTGATTGGTCTCATAGGCACGGGAAATACTAATCATTTCCACCATCTCAGAAACCACGTTTACATTGGACATTTCCAGTGTTCCCTGGGTTACGCGTGCTGTAGATTCCTGCGCCTGTCCGCCTTCCACCAAATCGTACATGTTTTCACCGTACTTCTCAAGGAAATTGTAATCTGCAAAATCCACAACTCCAATCTGTGCCACAAGCATGTTATTCTGGTAAAGATCACCATTCTCATCTACAACAAGGGGCAAATTGGGATCGACTTGGATAAAACCTGCCTGGCCTGGATTACCTGCCTGCGCTGCTGCTTGATTCAGGACAAAGTCGCCGTCCTTAGTCATCAGGTATCCCTCCCGGTTTACGGTAAACGCACCATCCCTGGTATACTTTACAGAAGTCTCTCCTGCTTTATTGGTATAGGAAATGGCAAAAAAGCCATCTCCGTCAATCGCCATATCATAAATATTATCTGTTACACGGAACGCGCCCTGTCCATAATCCGTATAACATTCCCCAATTTTAACTCCTAAACTTACATCTCCAATCACCCTGGGCATACGATACGCCGAGGAATCTTTAATCTTAATTGCCAATTGCTCATCAAAAGATTGGGAGGTGGAACCCTCCTTTTTAAATCCGTTGGTGGCAGAATTCGCAAGATTATTGGTGAGTACGTCCATACGGTTCTGCTGGTTAATCATTCCTGTATATGCCGTATACAATCCTTTTACCATAATTTCCTGCTCCTTTTCATGCTGGTTATCTGTTATTCTTCAAGTTTGCCGGTTCCTGATAAGAACTCTACATATTTTCCCGTACCAATAGCTACACAAGTCATAGGTTCTTCCGCTGTCATGGTATTGATTCCGGTTCTGTCCTCAATCAATTCCTCTAATCCCCGAAGCAGTGCACCGCCTCCGGTCAAAATAATTCCCCGGTCCGCGACATCGGCTGCCAACTCTGGCGGAGTCTTCTCCAATACATTATGGACCGCTTCCACAATCTGGACGGTTGCTTCCCGCAGTGCCTCTTCTGTCTCCTCAGAAGAGACAGAGACTGTTTTCGGAAGCCCTGTAACCAAGTTACGTCCGCGAACGTCCATGGTATCATTCTGCGCCAAAGGAAAACAAGTTCCAATCTTAATTTTAATATCCTCCGCTGTCCGCTCGCCGATCAGCAGATTATGCTTCTTTCTCATATATCGGACAATTGCCTCATCAAAATCATCCCCAGCAATCTTAATGGAAGTACTTACCACCGTTCCGCCCAAGGATATTACTGCAATATCTGCCGTTCCTCCTCCGATATCCACAATCATATTGCCGCATGGTTTTCCGATATCCACACCAGCTCCAATTGCTGCCGCGATCGGCTCTTCAATAATAGAAACCTCCCTGGCTCCTGCCTGGTATGTCGCGTCCTCAACCGCTTTTTTTTCTACCTCAGTAACCCCGCTGGGTACACAGACACTGATGCGCGGCTTGCGGAAACTTTTTTTGCCAAGGGCTTTCTGGATAAAGTACTTTAACATTTTTTCGGTCACTGTGTAGTCAGAAATAACCCCTTGGCGCAAAGGTCTTACTGCAACAATATTTCCAGGAGTCCTTCCCAGCATCAATCGTGCCTCTTCCCCGATGGCTTTTATCTTGTTGGTATCTCTATCAAAGGCAACTACAGATGGCTCCTTCAACACAACACCCTTTCCTTTTATATATACAAGGATACTTGCTGTTCCTAAATCAATTCCTATATCTGTCGACATCACGTTTGTCCCCTTTCGTTTCTCTATCTGAACATAGTTGAACATAATAACTCTATTTTTCCATATATATCTACATTATATACAATCATAGGCAATTTTCAAAGCATTTTTTTTCAAATTTAAAAAAAACCTATAGAATTAACCTTTTCCAAGGATCTACTTAAAAAAGTTTATATATTTTTTATATTTTTTTGAAAATCTTTTACCTTTTTTCACATATCTGTCACAAACTCCGGTTATACTAGTACCTGTACTAGCTAACAAGCTAATATAATTTTTCATAACTCATGCTTCCTGGATTCTTAGAATCCAGGAGGTACTCCCCGACTTTTGAGCTGTGCAGTCCTGCTGCACAGCTTTTTTCTTCCTTAAATTACCGACGATATTTTAACAAGGGCACACATGCCGCTTTTGCAACATCTAAAAATTCCTTCCCCCGCCTTTTGCATGATATTACCGTTTGCCTGACAACGAAGTACAAAGATACGTCCCTCTGTAAACGAACATGCACTATTCCGCTGATTCCACAAAAACGGTCGTGGAATCACCCTTTTGTGCCTGCTCAATCACGGCGGCCACCAATTTTTTAAAATTATCTCCAGAATTGGTTGCTCCTGTTATGGTATCCACCTTTGTATCGTTCTGTCCTTCCATCAACTGCTGCACATATTCCCTAGTGTATTTGTTAGGATACGTCTTGTGGACCGTGCCCATATTCCGCATATACTCATTATCCCATGCCTTAATAAAACCGCTTTCATCCTTGGCATTGAATTCTGCCGATACGATGGTATCATCTTTCACCTGAATACAGACATACTCCCTCCATCCATGAGAAAACCCAGACATTTCAGCAGTATAATACCCATCCTTCATTTTAGCATTCCCACATCCTGCCAATAACATCCCGATTACCAAAACAGGCACCATTATTTTTTTCTTCCTCATTTGAAAGCACCTCCTCGTAATTTTACAGCCGCCACAACTTCTCCCAGTTCCTCTGCCTGAGATAAGGACAATGCCGCCGTCTGTTCTGTTTCCCTTGCAAGCTGCTGATTGGTATTTGCAATCTCAAGCACTTTATCCACTTCCTGTGTCACCATACAAACGGCTTTTTTCTGCTGTTCCACTACAGATGCCATATTATGGGAAATCTCGGTAAACTTCTCAGTCGCCTGATCAATCTCATGGAAAGATTCTGCTGTAGACTCGGCAGTTTTGAGTCCTTTCTCTATGGAAGAACTTGCCTGCCCAATCATATCCCCACTCTGTTTTAAAGCGCTTGCGGTCTGGTCAGCAAGTACGCCAATCTGCTGCGCTACCACTGAAAACCCTCTGCCTGATTCCCCCGCACGTGCCGCTTCAATGGATGCATTCAATGCCAATAGGCTGGTCTGGGAGGAAATTTCCTCAATTAACTGGCTGATCTTTGTTATTTCCTGCATATTCTGATAAATATCCTGCATGGTATCCAACATAAAATCCATTTTTTCCTGCCCCTGGCTGACCTTCTCCTGGGCGCCCCCTGCACACAGTTTCACCTGTTTTGCATGCTCTGAAATCTGTTCAATCTCCTCTGTAAGCTGCCCAATACTGCCGCTTAAGCGTTCCAATGCCGCTGTCTGTTCCGCAGAGCCGTCATACAGCCGTTTGGCATATCCTGATACCTCAGAAGAATTTTCATTTACCGCAACAGAACAATGGCTGATCTTTTGCATGGACTGATTTAACGACATCACAATGGAAACCAATGCCTCTCGAATTGCTGAGAAATCTCCGTGAAACGTATCTGGAACATCTTGAGAGTAATCTCCCTGAGACAAATATCCCAAAGATGATTTTATATCATCAATGTAGCTGCCCAAACTTGCTATGGTCTTTGCAAGCGCGCTGGTCAAAATCTCTGCCTCCTCATTGGTCTGTGCCAATACAACCTCATCTTTCAAATTTCCATCTGACAATGCAGTCAGCCTTCCTGTTGCAAGGGCAAGGGAATCTGAAATCCGATCCGCCATCTTTACAATCACAAAACGCGCCGCTATCAAAAGCACGATGGCAAGGACGATGCATACAAAAACAGAACCAAACAGCACCCCCTGAAATTCACGCCGAGGTGCGTCTATGATCAAAGTCCAATTCGTTCCCGCAACCGGCGCATACGCGACATAATGGCTTACCCCTTTTAGGCGCATAGATTCGGAACCCGTCTGGAAATTAACCATCTGGTCAAATATTTCTTTATTTTTCCCTGAATGGTAAAGCTCATATATATTTTCATGCTTCTGCATATTATCCAGATCCTTATCTGCTATGATGTTCCCTTCTTCGTTAATTATATACGAATCTCCTGTAACTCCAATATTGATATTACACAATACATCATGCAGTAAATCATATTTATAGCTTCCAACCAAATACGAATGCACTTCTCCCTCTTTTGCCATAGGCAGCGCCACACAAAGCTGCCAGTAGCCATCCTCAAAATATGGCTCATCTATGACAATATTATTCGTTTTTGCCAAATATGTATAATATTTTTTATCTGCAATGCTGCCAGGCGCTGTCTCATCTCCGTACAATTTTTTCCCTGATAAATCATATCCTCCAAGCCATACAAACTCAATGCGTGTTTCTCGTTCATCCAAAACCTCCTGTTTCTCTTCCTTAGATGCCTTTTCATCTGTCAAAGCATCCTCCAAAGCAAGGTTTGCCATCCGGTCTGTCAATAAATGGAGGTTTGCGCTTATATTTTGGGCGGATGCCTTAGCCATCATCTGCAGATTCTCCAGCAAAATGGAATCTGTGGATACAAAGCTGCTGATGATCATTACAAGGGTAAGCAGAACACCAAGCAGAACAGACACACAAATAACATAAAATTCAATGATCTGTTTGATTGTTTTTTTCTTTTCCATAATTCCTATTTCCTTTCTGTCAGCTTTCTCTATTATAACAAGTTTTCCTTCCTTTACCAGAGCATTTTCCGTTTCTCAACAGAATTGTAAAAAATATCCAAAAGAACATAAAATTTTAAGCGTTTTGTATAAAAATAGGAACACTCAAAAACAATCATTTTTCTAACATTTCTTTTGTCTCGCGCCGCGCACAATTGCGCAGCAATATTTTCTGCTTGTGCGCGTGCGCATAATTTTTTATCATATGGGGCTGTCGCACTAAGTAATTAGTGCGCAGCTCCTTTTCTATAAAAAATAACTGCCAGACCTCGAAAGAATCTGACAGTTGGTGTAAAATTAATGTATGACCAAACACATTTTATGCCCTCAAACAGAGTGAAAATGTAATCTTCGTTCATGGCATTGGGAAAAGAAAAACACAGCTCCAAAAGAGTATTGAAACCCTCGAAGATTATTTGTCCTGGCTCAAAAAATATAATCAGTAAATACATATCTGCGGCGGACGGAACAGTTATTCCAAGACAGACCACAACGCCACTTTTATGAGGATGAAACAGGATGCCATGGGAAACGGACTGTTAAAACCGGCGTATAACCTCCAGCATGGGGTGGATCCCGAATATGTTACATGGCTCACCATAGGTCCGCAGCTAACAGACACAACTACATTAATTCCTTTTTTGAAAGACGCGGAAGAACATCTGAAATTTAAATATAAAAACATAACCGCGGACGCCGGAGCAGAATCGGATCCCTATAAAGGTATTGTTTACAGAATGAACCAGAGCATTCAGGAAGAAGGTTCTTTTGGGGATATAAAACAGGATATGCAGTTTCGGAGATATGTGGGCAGGGGGACATCAAA